>NZ_CP159837.1:2485000-2710000 GCF_040564635.1 Planktothricoides raciborskii GIHE-MW2 | reverse complement strand
TGGTGTTGAACAATGTCTGAAGCTGACTTGCTCCTAAAACAAGGAATTGAGCAATATCATCAAGGTGAAGTGGATTCAGCCATGCAACTGTGGCAACAAGCCAGACAAAAGTATCAAGAACTGAAAGACCGGGGCAAAGAAGCGGCTACCCTGGGCAATTTAGGGGTGGGGTATCAAAAATTAGGGGATTTGTCTGCGGCGATCGCCTGTTATCAAGAACATTATCGCATCGCTGTGGAACTGCAAGACCCGCGAGGACAAGCCCATGCTTTATTTAATCTCGGAACGGTTTATGCCCGCTTAGAATCTTGGTCACAGGCGATCGCCGCGCAAGAAAGGTGTTTAGTGATTACCCAGCAAATGCAAGACAAAACTTCTCAAGGGAAAAATCTAGCCAGCTTAAAATTAGCCTACAAATCGATGGGAAACCAACAAAAAGCCAGAGAGTACCAGCTACAGTTGGTTTCTCTGGCACGAGAATTGTTTTTAGAATCCAACACGGATGATTTTATTGCCTTGGCAAAAAGTTTAGGAATTAACCCCATTGAAGATTTTGCCTGTTCTGACCTTAGTAATCTTGATTTACATTATGCGGATTTAGGTCAGGCGGATTTAAGTGAAGTGAACCTGAGTCATGCGTATCTGGAATTGGCAAATTTGCGCCGCGCCAATTTGCGGCAAGCTTGCTTACGCTATGCTCAAATGATTAATGCTAATCTGTCTGATGCTAATCTGAATGGCGCTGATTTAACTGGGGCGGATTTACGCACAAATCTGAGTGGTGTCAATCTCACGGATGCGAATTTGACAGAGGCGAATTTAACCAGTGCTTATCTTTTCGGGGCCAAGTTAACCAGAGTCAATTTAACTGGCGCTAATTTGACCAATGCAGATATCACTGGTGCGAATCTAACTGGCGCTGTGCTCCACAATACGAACTTAAGTCGGGTTATTTTTACCGAAACAATGTTAAAAAATGCCCGATTTCGAGAAAATTTAGGCTTATCTGAGGCGATGAGACAGGATTGTTTACAGCGCGGTGCTATTTTTGAGGATTAAGTCGGCGATTATTGAAGATTTATTGTAATCATTTAAATTTTTAAGTTATCAATTTCCTGGTCTTGAATCTTTGGGGAGCAAACATCGTGTCTTTTGTTCGTGTCTTTGATAAAAAATTTGAGGGTGATGAGGTACGAAATTTAATGTCTGGCGATTAAATATATGGTAGCCTGTTTTTCGCACGCAATTTAGAGGTTTATATTACTGAGGCGAGGGTGACGATTTGTTGATATTTGTACCTGATTAAGTTAAAAATAACTGAAGGGGATGAATTTTTATGGATAAAAATTTGATTATTTTAGATCTGAATTTTGCGTAAGTGTTTTCACGGAGAAAATCATTGTGGCTACTGAAAATTATACCCGGAAAAATTGCCGATCTAACTCAAGTGGATATAATAATTCAGCAATAAGTCCACAACAGGAGTCGGCGATCACCCATGAAATCAAGATTTAGCATGGCTTGATCCGAAATATAAAAAAATGTACAATAGAATACATCCCATAAGCTCTTGATCGATTATGTCCGAGTTTTTACGGGCAACACCCATGAAGTATTTGACTCCTATTACTGACTAGATACCCGGTTTTCTATATAAAAATTCAGTGTTGATAAGTGTTGAATTGAGGGAAACTTTATGTTTAAATCAAGATACCGTAATTTTCCGGTCATATAGGAATTTTTTACGCTTACATACTCAGGATTCCAGGGAAAAAAACCATGGTAGCACAACAAAAATTTTTCAAGTTAATGTCTCCTTGTGGGTGCTTATCTCTCTTACTGGTGGTGGGTTTAGGCACTGGCATTGAACATTTGATTAGCACCAGTTGGAATCAGGCGCAACAGAGGGAGAAAATCCACAACTTTTCCCTCGCAGAAAAAAGACAAGCCAAGCAAAAAGCGGATCAAGACAATCAGGACGATCCTAATTGTGAAAAACGTGGCTGTGTGCCAAATCCGCGATATGTGTTGTAAATTTTCTCCCCTGCGATATTGCTCCGCAACGCGAAAGCTGCGATCGCGTTGCGTCCCGGAGGGAGTCCTCACTGCGATCGCCCTATAGTTAACCTTGAATAATTTGCTCAATGATATGGGGATTTGTGGGCAAATCTGCCGTTAGGGTTTCCGATCGCCCGTCGGTGATTAAGACATCATCTTCGATGCGAATCCCTCTGACATCAGCAAATTTGGCCAAATACTCCCAGTTGACCACATCTTTATATTTATTCCGATTTTCTGGCTGATTCAAAATCGCCGGAACTTGATAAAACCCAGGTTCAATTGTCACCAGCATTCCCGCTCGCAAGGGTCGATTGAGTCGCAAAAAACATAAGCCAAAGCGATCGCTCCTCACTCGTCCGGTTTCATACCCAGCAATATCGCCTAAGTCTTCCATATCATGGACGTCCAACCCTAGTAAATGCCCGATGCCGTGCGGGAAAAATAGGGCATGGGCGTCCATTTCTACCAAATCTTCTGGCTGCCCTTTTAAAATGCCTAAATTGACCAAACCTTCAGCAATCACCCGACAGGCTAATAAATGAATATCCTGATATTCCACCCCAGGACGGGCGTAGGCAATACAAGCATCATGGGCGGCTAAGACGATATCATAGATATCTCGTTGGGTGGGAGAAAATTTGCCAGAAACCGGCCAAGTTCTGGTCACGTCAGCGGCCCAACCGGAAGCTGTTTCCGCACCTAAATCAACTAACAATAAGTCTCCCGGTTGTAGGGGGTGGTGATAGACCTGATTATGCAAAACTTCCCCATGCACGGTGACAATGCTGTTGTAAGCGCATTGCATATTGTTGGCAATCAGCACTCCTTCCATTGCTGCCCGCACCATTGCCTCGGTTTTTGCTCTCGGTGTGGCCATCATTCCGGCTAAATGGGCTTGCATTGTACAAGCAGCAGCAGACATTAACTGGGATAGGGCTATTTGGTCGTGAGTCAGACGGACGGTGGCGATCGCCTGGGCTAATTGCAAATCTATCTCTTTATAGCGATCGTCATAACGATCGTCCGTTCGCGGAAGCGGTGCGGAGCACTTTGGCTGAACGGAATGGCGAACCATATTGCGGACCATATACTGTTCCGCACGAGTGGCGCTATCTTGCACCATAATTGTTGCTGCCCCAGTCGCCCGTGACGCTAACTCCTGCTTGGGAAAAGCTGCATCAGCGCCAATGGCTTCGGCAATTTGTGCTCTGGTGGGCATGACCCCATGCCAGAGGGTACTTTCTGGGTTGGGGTCATCCATAAACAGTTCTAGTTTCCCGGAGTCTAAACGAATTGCGGCATCTTCAACGGGCAACCCGGCGAAATAAAGAAAATGACTGCTGGGACGAAAGGGAAAAGTATTATGGGGAAAATTTCGGGATGATGGCTTTCCTGACCAGAGGATGACTGGAAATGATATCAGTTGAGCCAGTTGTTGGCGGCGATTTTTTAAGGTTTCTACGATCGGATTCGGGCTGGTGGCTGGCATGATTTAAAAAATTCCTGGAGTCAATATGCTAGGATTATATGCTCTAAAAAAAGGTGAAAAACTGTGATATGAAATTGCGGAGTTGGCCGATTTCTCAATTACCTGGATTGAGCGATCGCCACCAAGCTGAATTAAAACAGCAAGGTATTGCGACCACGGGTAAACTGCTCAAAAATGCCAACACCCCAGAGCGTAAATTAGCTCTGGCACATCACTTAGGCATCCATGTTCAGTATGTCAATAAATGGGTGGCATTGGCTGAGTTAGCCGGTATTCCCACCGTGGGCTGTCAATATAGTGGACTGTTACTTCATGCGGGAGTGGGCTCAGTGAAATTACTGGCCCAGATGCCCGTGTATAAAATTCATCAACAGATTTTACGGGTACAAGTGGCGATGATGCAACGCAAGGATCTCTGTCCCACACCGGATCTAGTGGCTCAATGGGTACAAGAGGCGAAGTTATTGGTTAAAGTTAATCTTTAGCCAAAACCCCATTGAGGAAAATATCGGCCAGTCCTTCGGCCATTTCTTTCTGAGCAAGTGGCGATGAACTTTCTGCCAAGATGGTGTTGTAGCTAAACCCGGCGATCGCAAACATCCCCAAAAAGACCTGAGCCACAAATTTAGGATTCATCCGCCGATAAATGCCTTTGTCCATTGCGGTTTGAAAGAATGCCTCGGCCACATCAGTCATTTTGGCAATGACTTCACTTTGGATGCGATCGCGTAATTCGGGGTGAAACTGTGCTTCCAGAAAGCAAACCCGCATCAAATCACCATTTTTATGCAAATTCAACATTCGGCGGCGCATCACCTGACCCACCGCTTTATAGCTGCCCATTTCACTTAATTCAGTTAATAAGTCCGTGAGGATTTCGATCCAGCCCTCGGTGGCTAACTCCACCAAAATTGCTTTTTTATGGGGAAAATGTCGAAAAATAGTCCCTTCTGCCACCCCGGCCTCGTGAGCGAGATCCCTAGTGGTGGTGCCATTGTAGCCCTTGTGGGCAAACAATTTCTGAGCCGCCTGAAGAATTTTAGTCCGAGTTTGCGACTCTATGCCGGAAGTAATTTGGTTCATCGCTTGCATAATTTAAATAGACAATGCCGGATGAAATTGCTCATCCTTTCTACTTAATTGTCCAACGAATCAAGCGGAAAATGGGCAAACTTTAATAGATTGTTAAGATTGCCCGGAGGCGCCACTGCCTTTTCTGGTCTTTTGCCGCACCATGTCACCTCTATTACTCCCACAACCTTAAACTAAACCCGTTAAAAATGACACTGACTAAACAAACATTTTCGCCGAAACCACAACTGAATTGGCAAGAAACCGGGTTTCTTAAAGAAACCCGGTTTCTGGACGCTTGGCGATCGCCCAACCAAACCAGCGAATCCCACTACCAGAGAACCAACCATCGGCCTTGGAAATGGCCAAATTTCCCCAGGGCAACCTTACTTGTGGGCATCCTCCTCGCGGTCATGCTGCTGGGCTGGGCAACTTTCCCCACCCCAGCAGCGGCGAGAACCGATGAGTTTAAGCCCGTCCAACCAGCACCCACATCATCCATTCAGCCCTACTTAGACCGGGTAAAACAAAAAGTCACCGAATTTCGTCTAGACAATGGACTTAAATTTATTGTCCTAGAACGACATGAAGCGCCAGTTGTCTCCTTCATCACCTACGCCGACGTGGGTGGGGCAAATGAACCTGTGGGTAAAACTGGGGTGGCTCACTTTCTGGAACATCTCGCCTTTAAAGGCACGACGAAAATTGGCACCACGAACTATGCCGCTGAAAAAGAACTGCTGAACAAGCTGGATGAGATTAACGATCGCATTTCTGCGGCTGAAAAAGCCAATCGCCCCTCAGAAGTGGCGAAATTAAAGGCAGAATTTGCCCAGGTAGAAACGGAAGCGTCTAAATATATTATTCAAAATCAATTTGGTCAAATAGTGCAACAGTCCGGCGGGGTGGGACTCAATGCCACCACTTCTGCCGATGCCACCCGTTATTTTTATAGTTTTCCCGCGAATAAGTTAGAACTGTGGATGTCTTTGGAGTCTGAGCGCTTCCTGGAGCCAGTATTTCGGGAATTTTATAAAGAAAAGCAGGTGATCTTGGAAGAACGGCGTCTGCGGACTGATAATTCGCCCATTGGTCAGATGGTGGAAGTATTTCTGGCCGAAGCATTTCAGGTTCATCCCTATCGCAACCCGGTGATTGGCTATCCTCAAGACCTACAAAATCTCACCAGAGCAGATGTCCGGGAGTTTTTCGAGACTTACTACACTCCGAACAATATGACGATCGCGATCGTGGGAGATGTTGACCCCGCAGAAGTCAAGCGCTTGGCGAACATTTATTTTGGTCGTTATCCCGCCCCCCCCTCGACTCCCCCCCAAGTTGAACAAGTTGAGCCACCGCAAACCCAACCCCGGGAAGTGACTTTGCGCTTACCGACTCAGCCTTGGTATTTGGAAGGATATCACCGACCGGCGGTTAACGATCGGGATAATGCGGTTTATGACATGATTACCGCTATTCTCAGTGATGGTCGAACTTCAAGGATTTACAAGTCTTTGATCGAAGAAAAGCAATTAGCTTTGAATGCTCAGGGTTTTAGTGGCTTTCCGGGGAATAAATATCCGAATTTGCTGCTATTTTATGCTCTGACTGCGCCCGGTCATACGGTGGAAGAAGTCGCCAAAGCATTACATACAGAAATTGAACGCTTAACCAATGAACCTGTGTCAGATTTAGAACTAGAACGGGCAAAAACTAAGGCAAGGGCTGATTTGTTGCGATCGCTCAATTCTAATTCTGGGATGGCGAGTCTGCTGGTGGAATATCAGGTCAAAACCGGGTCTTGGCAAAACCTGTTTAAACAACTGGAAAGTATTGAAGCTGTCACCGCCGCCGACATTCAACGCATCGCTCAAGCCACTTTTGTCCCAGAAAATCGCACCATTGGTCGCTTACTGCCGACTGAGTAAAAGCTGTTAGTTGTTAGTTGTTAGTTGTTGTTTGATGCCTTCCCCAAACAACAACTAACAACTAACAAATAAAAACTAACAAATAACCATTGTCTCCCTTTAGTCCTAATCAACACTGTGAGAAATTTATGCTCAACTCCAATGCAAAAATGGTGAAAGCAAAAAGTAATTTTGTCTTGATAATTTTGGCTATTGCTTTTGCTTTTATATTGTTATTATTGTCACCAGTAAAAGCAGAGCAAGCCAAACATTATACAGATTTAAAATTGCCGCCTTTACCAGAAATTAAAATTCCTGACTATACCCGCTATCAACTTGATAATGGGTTAACGGTGTTTTTAATGGAAGATCGCGAACTGCCTTTGGTCAGCGGTCAAGCATTTATTAAGACGGGCGATCGCTTAGAACCGGGCGATCAAGTTGGACTAGCGAATATTATGGGTGAGGTGATGCGTTCCGGTGGCAGCAAAAGTCATCCGGCGGAGCAAATGAATGAGTTATTAGAACTGCGGGCAGCCGCTGTAGAAAGCTCTGTGGATAGTGATGTCGGCAGTGTGAGTTTTACCGCCTTAAGTGAAGACCTGCCAGAAGTGTTTGGCTTATTTGCGGAAGTCCTCCGAGAACCGATTTTTCCCCAAGATAAAATTGACTTAGCCAAAAACCAACGGCGCGGGGCAATTTCTCGGCGGAATGACGATCCGAATGAAATCGCCGGACGAGAATTTCAAAAATTGATTTATGGGAGTGAAAGCCCTTATGCTCGCACCATAGAATATCAGCATCTAGATAATATTTCTCGTCAAGATTTGCTGAAATTTTATCAGGCTTATTTTCATCCTAATAATATCATCCTAGGGATTGTGGGAGATTTTAATTCCCAAGAGATGCGATCGCTAATCGAACAGCAACTAGGCAACTGGAAACCTAACCCCAATGTTGCGGCTATCAATCAGTCACCACCAGTATTGGCAAACCCAGCCAAACCCGGTGGCATATTTTTTGTTAATCAGCCTCAGCTTACCCAAAGTTATGTGCAAATGGGACATTTAGGCGGTCAATTAGATAGTCCTGACTACACCGCTTTATCCGTACTCAATGGGGTACTTAATGGCTTTGGAGGCCGAATGTTTAACAAAGTCAGGTCTGAAAAAGGTCTAGCCTATTCTGTCTATGCTTATTGGAGTCCTCGCTTTGACTATCCGGGGATTTTCTTAGCTGGGGGTCAAACCCGTTCTGAGGCAACGGTTGCATTCATTCAAGCCGTATTCAGCGAAATTGAACAAATTCGCCGCGAACCCATTACCCAGACTGAGTTAAACTACGCCAAAGATTCCACCTTGAATTCTTTCGTGTTTAATTTTCAATCTCCCGGTCAAACCTTATCGCGTTTAATGCGGTATGAGTATTACAACTATCCCCAAGATTTTATCTTTCAGTATCAAAATGGAGTTGAAGCCACGACCATTGCGGATGTCCAAAGAGTCGCTGAACAATATTTACAGCCCGATAAAATTGTCACCTTAGTGGTGGGCAATGATCCGGCAATTCAGCCTCCTTTGTCTAGTTTAAATCCCACAAATAACGTCAATTCAATTGACATTTCTATCCCTGAACCTCAGAGGAGTTAATCGCCAAAATTAATCCGGTTAAATTGCTTGATTTTTGCTGGTTTTTTGGTGATGATAATGACATCGGGTGGGCATTGACCACCCGATATTAACTGAATTTTCGCTACCTTAATCTAACTTAATATAGATAATATAGATATGCAGTCTTACTGATTTGTTTAGATTATTTACAGATATCATCTGAATCGATCGCCGCCAAATTCCCAGCTTTCAAATTGCATCTTCAGCAGATATCTTCAGCAGATATATTTTGATCCCAAAAAATTTTCAGCCAAAAAAAGAAACGCGATCGCCTAAAAAACCTGAGAACCGCGACAATTTTGGCAGTTTCACCGAGAGCAAAAATAAGTTGGTTTATCACCGCTCGTAAAACTCTGGACAAAGTTACCCAAAGGTAGACAGTGTTAGACAGCTACGTTTGTAATTTTAGTCCAAAGGTCTAAAACTACAGGAATAAACGGCAATCCCTCTATTCCCTCAAAAGCATCGGGAATTACTTTTCTAGCTATATTCATGCTTCCATTGATATCAGCGTTGATGATTCTACCAGTGGAAGTCAAGTATAAACCACGTTTAACACGCTTACCATTAAACACAACTTTTGCTTCTATTTTAGCCTGGATATTCGGCAAATAATCGCCATTTAAAGCGCTCGCTTTAGAAGTGTAGCTTTCTTCAGTTAAAACTACAGAAATCCCTGCTAATTGTGAGGTCAATAATTTAATCAGTTTGGCATGAGGAATATTGGTAAATTCTTGATTATTCTTTTTCCCAATATTGAGAGCTTGTTTCCATCGTTGATTTTTCCCGATGATTAATTGACCAATCTCATTTAACTGACACCAATCAATAACACGCCGACTCACAGTATGAAGGTAGTTGTCAATCCTTCTATCTCGCTTGCTGTTTAGCTGTTTTACCAGCCGACAAGCCTTGATTGATTGTGCTTTTGCTACTCTTTTATTGAAGAATTGGTTAATACTTTTCAATGGTCTACCATTAATCAACAGCGGTCTAATACCGGGATGATTGGATGTTATAGCCACCAAATTGTTTAAACCCAGGTCTACACCAGCTAGATATTTACCATCAAATTTATCTGGCTCGCTAACCGTTTAAACAATCTCAATTACATAGTGGTCAAGTTTAGGAACAATTCGTACTTGGTTTATATTATTAGCCTCAGTGGTCAACTCAATATTAGTCTGAGATAGCTTGACAATGCCTCGAGATAGCAGTGGAGAGGAGATCGCATCCTTGGGATAAATCACCACATTTCTACCGCGTTCTTTATGCTTGTATCCTGGGATTTTCGCCTTACCTAAATATTTTTCAGGATGCCCAGACCAATCTTTTAACGCTCTGCACCAAGCTTTCCAAGTTTCAGCAACTCGACGGACAATCTGTTTACTAACCTTCGTTGGTAGGTATCGATAAGCTATCTTTGTTCTTCGTCTGGTGGTAAATATCAATCGAGTTGTAATACTTTCTAGTTTCAAAGAAGTATTGACGCTGGACATAATTAGCCGAGTTATAAAGATTTTTCGATTGCCATGCTAAATAGTCGCATTCCTGCCAAAATTTATGCTGTCGGTTAATTATATGCTTCTCAACTAACTGCATTTGACTCGACAAGAGTAAATGTTTCACTTTGACAATGATATATGAATATAATTAAACTTGTCAATCCGGCTGGCCAAAAATCTCTAATCAGCCAAAACGTAGATAAGGGCGAGTATGCCCCGAACATCTATCCAGTAATTATTGTGCCACAAGGGTTTCTAGTATGTTTACGAAAATTAGTCCTGCGGCCAAAATGTCCGACTACTTAAGTGATGTCTCCATATCTGACGGCAAGAAAAAAGCTACCCATTTTTGAGTAGCAATGGGTAACTCTGTCCAACAATTACGTTACAGTTTCAAACCCCCCAAAATCAGCGCCCTTGCCAGGAGTTTAAACCCCAAGCAAGGGCTGAATTTAGCGATTAGCAGGAGGGTTTCTCACCTCCTGGCATAGATTAGACATATTCTGCCTTGATGGTAATCGACGAACTGTTATCAAACACCTTGATGTAACTGATGTTGATATTCTCGTTGTAATACCAGGCATTGCTGGCCGCATTATGGAGAGCATGACTCCGTTGATCGGCACTGCCGCTAGAGATAGCCTGCACCTGTTGTCCGGCAATGGTAACGCTCTTCAACGGACCGGAACTTCCCTTGGCTTCCCCTGGATCGTGCAATACTGCCACGAAGAAATAGGTTTCGTACTTGGGCGTATATCCGTCATGGATCCGCTCGACTTTAATCTCCCGCGTCTTTTGGCTGGTGTAGCGGTGGGTAATTTGAGTCTCACGATATTCGTCGTTGGCTTTCTCGTCGTCCACTTCTGCTTTCGGGGCGGAAGAACGGCTCACGCCATCATCCAAATACATCGTGTATTCCCCTTCCTTCCCTGGATAAACATTCAGGGTAATCGGATTGGGCTTACCTTCTGCATTCAACTGTCCCACATATTGTTCTAGCTCAATTGTAGGAATAATTGCTCCTCCCCGGACGTACATGGGAACGATAAAGTGAATGTGATTGCCATGGGTATTAAGATTGGCATCAAAATCCCGTATCGTTGTGCCCCCTTCTACAGCCGCACCAAGAGGCATAACGTTGTCCACAAAGCAATACCAGTTGCTACCTGCGGGCAGATAGACATCCCGCCGACCATTGTTGTTATCTTCAGACTGAGGCCGCAACACTGGAGCAATGAGCAGATCATTGCGAACGAAGAATTCGTCGTTCAGGAATTGCTCCTTATCGTTGTAGAGAGATTGGTCCTGGGGATCGTTGAGGAACAAAGGACGGCAAATGGGCAGACCATCCAGGGTGTTCTCAAACAATGCATCATAGAACAACTGCATCAGCCGGTAGCGCAATTTAATATAATGCCCGCAAATTTCCGGCACCATGTAGTACAAGTCTTGGGGGGCTGGAATCTCTTTCCCCCATGCTTTAAACCACTCTACATACTGGAAGACTTCTTGGAACTCTTTGCGCCCTTTGCGAACGTAGTGGTTGCGGAACCAGGGTAAGAAAGCACCTGCCGCAGTCCAGCGAATCACCAGTTCTGGAGAAGCCCACTTCTGCTTCTCGTCAGCCGCTGACTGTTCAAAACCGCCGATATCTTGCCCCGTGATTGCCAAGGCATGCATCCCTAGAGACAGGACTTGGGAAATATTCATCTGGAGGAAATCCCAGTCGGAAGAGTTATCCCCTGTCCACAACCCTGCATATCGGTGAGAACCCACATAGCTGCCCCGTCCGATGATAAAGTTGCGTTTGTTTTCCCGTCCGGGCAGTTTATTGAGTCCTTCGTAGGTGGCTTTGTGCAGATTGTAGGAGTACAAGTTCCACACTTTGAGGGCAGGCTTCAACTCCAGTTCTCCTTGGAAGTCGCTGTGGACCATGAGTTTAAAGGGGAAGCCCTTCATATCTCCACGGTTGTCGCGGATTGCCGGGGTGGTCATATCCTGCCAGACAAATTCTAACCCCTGCTCAAACAGGTATTTATATTGCTTGCCCCACCATTCACGCACTTCTGGACGGGCGAAATCGGAGTAGTGACCTGGGCTTCCCAGGGGTTTTCCTTGAAAGTCTCCGTAGTAAACTTCACCGATGTAAGGTTGGCCGCTGTTGTAACCTTCAACCCAGCCACCATTGGGACAGAATTCATGACTGCTACCGTAGACTTGGTAGTGCTTGCTGTCGGGATTGTCCGCATCGTAGCGCTTGTCCAGAACAAAGTAGCCGTTCTCTAGTCCTTCTTTGTAGGTTGAGTAGTAACCTGGGTTGCCCAGGTCTTGGCTACTGATCACGGGGGTGATGTTGGTGCTGCACTTCACACCTTGCTGGCGCAACCAACTGAACATTTCCTGGTGATTGCCAAACGTTTGCTCGTGAGGCCAGTTCTTATTAGTTTGGTAATTCGGCTTGATAGTGAAAGTCCGGTAGTTATCTTGGAGATCCACATCTACAGCCAGCCCATCAAGGGGAATGCCCCAAGCCCGATGTTTCTCCACAGCCCACTTGAGGTCAGCGGCACATTCGTACCCATAGCAACCTTGATGATATCCCAGGGCGTAGCGTGGTTTCAACCCGGGGCGACCGACGATGGCGGTAAAACTATCTAAGATGTTCTTCGGATCTTCTCCTAAGAAGACGTAGTAGTCAAGATCGCCAAAGCGAGTGCCGAACATATAGCGACTGGAGTTGCTATAGCCGATATCGATGAATACTTGACTGGGGTTGTCCAGGAGAACGGCATTGACATTATTGCTGTCGGGAATGCCATTGAACTCGTAAAAGAATGGCTCGGAGTGGTAAAGAGGCTCCCGGTTATCTAAAGGTCCGCGCTCGTAAATCTGCCGATACCGCATATTATCGAAGTTGAAATAATTCAACTGGTCGGTATTCTTGCTGAGTTTGGTTCCCCCCTGTTCGCCAAATCCAAAATACTTGGCGTTGGCAGGCTTCTTCACCGCTTGGATGACAGCATAATCCTCTGGGTTGTTGGGGTCTAGTGAATGAGGAGTGTAGTAAATTGGGGTGTCTGCGGTTTGCCAAACGGGAATCTCTGCAAACTCTGAATTGGATTCGGAGATGTTGAAGACTTTGATGCCGAATGGAGCGATGGTGACAACCACTTTCATCACGATGGGATTATATTGAGACTTGGTTGTCAAAACAATCTGACCGTTAGCCTCTTTGCAATCTACATCAAAGATAAAGTTTTGCTTTAACTCTTCGTCCTCAAGATCAAAGTTGGCCTTTTCGAGCAAGTGACTGACATCGCTGTATTGGTCTACTTTCGATTTTGTGGGGTTAAAGCGCACTCGGAAGGTATCGTTTTGAACGCACTGGATCAACATGACGCAGTTGCCGCCACCAGCCTTACTGAAATTAAGGCTTAAAGTCTTTTTATCCTTATCGAAGGAATGTCCTTCTACTGCTCCCAGTTTGTCCCATTCTTGGTAGCGGCCAAAATATTCCTCGACTTTGAGAAATTTGTAAACGTTCTTTGCCTTACCGTTTTCGATTTTTGGTGGAAAAATGTCGTTGGACATGACTTGACTACTCCTGTTAGTTAGAATTTTTTTTTGGGTGATATTCAATCGCCATCCAGATGCAATCGGTGTCTGAATAATACTGATGCCAGGGATAGGTATATTTCTGGTTTTCGTGAACTTCACAAAATGGAACGATCTGGGTATATCCCTCAGTCATAATCAGGTCTTCATACAGACTGTCAAAACTTTTCACTTTGAACTTCTGCATTCGTCCCTGTCCAAAGATTTGGGTGTGAATCTCCAGAAAATCATGTGTGTTATGGATGGCACAATCGGTATGGGAAGGTGCGAACCAGAGGTTCACTTTAACCGAGAACTTTTCTTTTTGACTCGGCACACTTTTCTGCCGGGACATAAAATATGGATCGACTTCTAGAATTCCCGCTTCGTCTTGGGGAGACTTCCACAACTGTACGTTTTTAGGAAAGCCAGAGTCGGGAAAATTCCCTAATAGATCCCACCCAGTTTCAAAGACAATATTGCCGATATTTTTGGTGTTTACCACCTCAAGCAACAGTAAGGACTTTGCTTCTTTAATCGTCGTATTTTCCAGGATGGTGGATGAGAAACACGGAATAATACTGCGGTTCGCTTCGCTCAAGTAAGCATCAGTTTCTTCTGGGTTAACGACGATAGTACGGTTATGAATGGGATAGTTTTCCACATTTTCAACGAACTTCGCGTCTATATAATCCCCGGAAAAGTTAAGAACTTTGACTTTGTTAGTTGACATTTGTTTGCGAGAAAAAATTGGCGATTTTGGGGTACAGTAATTGAAGCGATCGCGCGATCGCTTAACCTCCTTTGTGCGGAGCAAAATCGTTGTAGTAAACCACAATAGATGGATTATCCGCACAATAGTATCCAGCTACGGAATAACCGATAGTGGCAAAATCCAAGCGTCCATCGCCATCAAAATCAGCAACAGCTATACGAGCGGCAGAATCCTCGGAGACCCGCCATTTAGCGAAGATGCCATTTTTCACATCGATCGCCTTATAGTAAAAGACTCCTTGCCAAGGCATCGGACCGCGCAGGGCAACGAGAAACTCGTCCTCTCCATCGTTATCAAAATCTGCACAGATGGTGAAATGTCCTGGACCTTCTCCGATCTGGTTGGGATCGCCGTAAACATCGAGCACGACTCTTTTCCAGGTGCAACCCGTCAGGGAGTTTTTATTCTCCTCTGTGTATTCTGTTTTGTAATAGACACAGACCGTGTTGCCATGAAACGGTTCGACGGTGGGGATGTAAGCAAAATCGTCATCTCCGATCTTGCCAGCATCCACGTTACCACTTCCTTTGAAACCCGTTCGGTTGACTTGGGTTAGTTCACCCGTACCGAGAATTTGGCCATACCATACGTTGTCCTCGGGACAGAAGTACAGCCAGGTAATCCCTTCTTCCGAAGCAACCAGAACCGAATCAAGATTGGATCCGGACTTCTTGCCATACTTCTTGAGCGACACACCATGAATCACATGGAAAACAAGTAACCGATCTTTAGATGGATCGTTGGGATCTGGCTTGGTTTGATTGGCTTCGTAGTATTGTTTGTCGTATATTTTCAGGGTTTCTTCATGCCATTGGGAAGCCCCGTAAAGGTCATCTGGCTGAGTAAATAGTTTGATCGGCGTAATCGAGTGGACATCATTGGGCCGCCCAACAATAGGCAATCCGAGAACTTGTAGTTTGCTTTCTTGGGTAAAATAACCGACCCGCAAGCGATGCATGGAAGTGGCGCGGCCAATGTAGTGGCTATTCCAATACGGCTCGTTATTGCCCGGATTTTCCAACCAAGCAATTTTGCCACCATCGGGATCGCAATTGATCATCGTCTGACCGTACTGGTAACAAATGATGATATCGTCTCGCCCATTCCCGTTCACGTCGGCATGATGCATACCAACGGGACCGATATATTTGGCAATCAGTGTCTTTTTCCAATCACTGTTTCGATACCAAGTCACTTCTCCTAGACCCATTCCATATCCGATGATATCGGGGTTAGAGCCATTATCGATGTTGACTGCTTCAATCCAGTAGCCGTCTTGACGACGATCTTCTACAAGTTCCCTTCTGAATTTAGGAATCGGAAGGTTGTCTGTCATATTTGTTTCAGATCTGATTATTTGGGTAATTTTTTCCCAAAAAACCTATATTTTGGCAAACAAAGTTTTTTGGCAATTATTGTTTGTTTCGATCCCGAGTGATTTCCCCTGGATTCAGACCATATCTTAGACCGCTGTTCTTTTAAGCAAAGAACAACATATGGTTGATTTTAATTTGCCGGACTGTCTCAATATGGTTTATCGATCTGAAAAGCGCTGTAAGATATGTATGCTTTGAGTGAGTCTCCAGTAATGTTTACGGCTTCAATTCATCGCCACTCTTAGGGAGTATCTGGCAATACCAGCGGTCTAAATTTAGGTATGTATTTTTGGTGTACATCGATCTCTTTATTGCCGTCTCATTAAATGACTGATCGACGAAATATCGAAATTGATCACGGTTTGCCTTTCGGTCTGCATTGAATCAGAGCGAATCTACTTCCTGGTATGAGAATAGAATGGCTGAAAAGTCAAAAATTTGACTCTTGTATCCTAATCAGACTGTCATCAGACTCAAACTAAGATACAGAATCATAATTTTTTTGTCAAGCCCCATTTAGGTGACAATTTGTAAAGTCTGGGTAATTTGGTAATACCATTTACCTAAATTATCCTTACGATAAGATTTTCTTGGGCTTTACTTTCAGAGTTTAATCCAGCGTTTGTTACGTTAGTGAGGTACATAACTTATCTAGATTCCCGATCCGGCGGTAATGACATATTTTTACATAAATTTTTACATAACTTATCTAGATTCCCGATCCGGCGGGAATGACATATTTTTACTTTGTACCTAATCAATCTTAAACTGTATATAATAGTTTCCTTTTTTGAAATATAAAGATCCAGGTCTTGGAATGAGCCGCCATTTTGTGAATATTCACTGGTGAAACCCCCAAAATTGTATTTAATGATACTGAAATTATTCTAAGCTTTCATATCAACGCCCGTGCCAGTCAACCAATAGCCAACAGGCAACAGGCAACAGGCAACAGGCAACAGGCAACAGGAAAGAGGAAAGAGGAAAGAGGAAAGAGGAAAGAGGAAAGAGGAAAGAGGAAAGAGGAAAGAGGAAAGAGGAAAGAGGAAAGAGGAAAGAGGAAAGAGGAAAGAGGAAAGAGGAAAGAGGAAAGAGGAAAGAGCAAAGAGGAAAGAGGAAAGAGGAAAGAGGAAAGAGCAAAGAGGAAAGAGGAAAGAGGAAAGAGGAAAGAGCAAAGAGGAAAGAGGAAAGAGGAAAGAGCAAAGAGGATGCTTCTGAAAACTCTCTCTTCTCTCTCCTCTCTCCTCCGAACTCCGAACCCCGTTCCCCGTTCCCCAACCAACAACCAACAACCAACAACTAACAACCAACAACAACTAACAACCAATGACTAATTAATAATGGCTGCCGGTATTGCGATAATGCACCGCTGTTACACCGTTATCGTTGAGTAATTTACCATTTTCAACCACCGCATAGATCACCAAATGATCGCCACATTCGATGCGGTCTTTGACCACGCATTCTAAATACGCCAGAGCATCACATATAATGGGACAACCATTTGCTGCTTCCGTGGTGTTTAAGCCACTAAAACGGTCTTCCCCTGGGGCAAAGCGTTTCATAAAATGCTTTCGCAATTGCCGACCTTCGGCCAAGATATTTAAGACAAATTTATCTCTATTATGAGTTAGGGATTCCATTGCCCGGTCTTTGGCTACGGCAATGGTCAGACCGGGGGGATTAAAGGTGGCTTGGGAAACCTAAGAGGCTAACATTCCACTGGTGACATCTCCCCGTTTGACGGAAACAACGCACAGGGAACCGACGATGCGACCTACAGCTTGGGCGGTGCGATCGCTTCCTCCGGCAGTCACCGAGGGTTTGGCGGTGCGGAGTTTCTGCGATCGCTTCAGGGTTTGGGCAAAGTCAATGGCGGCTTCCTCGCAGGTTTGCAAAGTAACATCGGTGGGGGTAAATTTGACGCGAATGGGATCAAAGCCAAATTGATAGCCCGCGTCTTTTAGTTTGCTTTCCAGTAAGTCGATCGCTTCTCCACTCCAACCAAACGATCCAAACACCCCGGCTAATGAAATCTCTTTAGAGGCGATCGCCCGTCGGACTCCTGGTTTTACGGGTGCTGACCTGGCTAACCTGCTCAACGAAGCCGCCATTCTCACCGCCCGTCGCCGCAAAGAAGCGATTACCATGCTGGAAATTGATGATGCCGTCGATCGCGTCATCGCCGGGATGGAAGGCACTCCCCTAGTGGACAGCAAGAGCAAACGCTTGATTGCTTATCACGAAGTTGGACACGCGATCGTGGGCACCCTGGTCAAAAATCACGACCCCGTACAAAAAGTCACCTTAATTCCTCGCGGGCAAGCCCAAGGTTTGACCTGGTTCACCCCTGGGGAAGAGCAGTTTCTCATTTCCAAGTCTCAACTCATGGCTCGGATCATGGGTGCTCTGGGCGGTCGGGTCGCCGAACAAGTCATCTTTGGGGATGCGGAAGTCACCACCGGCGCCGGAAATGACCTGCAACAAGTCACCGGAATGGCTCGCCAAATGGTCACTCGCTTCGGGATGTCGGATTTAGGGCCATTGTCCCTGGAAACCCAACAAGGTGAGGTGTTCTTAGGTCGGGATTTAATGACCCGTTCTGAATACTCCGAAGAAATTGCCGCCCGCATTGATGCTCAGGTGCGAAGCATTGTCGAACATTGCTACGACATGACCACCAAAATCATCAAAGAAAACCGGGTAGTCATGGATCGCTTAGTGGATTTATTGGTGGAAAAAGAAACCATTGACGGTGAAGAATTCCGTCAAATCGTGGCTGAATACACCAATGTTCCCGAAAAAGAGCAGTTTGTGCCTCAACTGTAGAGGAGCCCGCCGTCGGCAGAGGAGCAGAGGGAATAATTGATAATTGATAATTGATAATTGATAATTGATAATTATCAATTATCAATTGTTAATTGTTTCCCGATGGCGGCCCCACACCCCAAAAACATTAATCTGATTCAGTCGCGTGAATGCCTTGGACAACTAAGACTGAGCAAGTTGCATGATGCGTCACATAGCTGCTGACACTGCCGAGTAAGATTTCTTTCAGTCCTCGACGACCTCTACGACCCAAGACAATTAAATCCGATTGCCATTCGGCGGCCAGTTGACAAATTAAGGATTCGGCAGACCCCAGATCATATCTAAATTCCGCTTCAATGCCTTGGGCTTCTGCCTTTTGCCGATAGGTTTGAAACTCTTTTTTGACCGCTTGAATTTCTGCTTGAAAACTTTCATGTTGTATTTTTTGCAGGGTTTTACCCGCTGCCAGATCCAAACCCACCCCCGTCCCCAAAATGGGAGCCACTTCTCCCTGTCCTTGGATGTTAATCACATGAAATACCATCAGTTGCGCCCCCTCTTTTTTGGCCAAATCGAGCGCTTGGTTAAAGACCAGGGGTGATTGTTGTGAGTGGTCGATCGCCACGAGAATTTTGTGAAAGCCCATTATGTTTGATCCCCAATGAGAGATGTCAATCTATAGATTAACTCTGATGGTTAATTTTTCATCACTTGGCGGATATGGAATTGGGGAAGAGAGAAAGAAACCACAAAGACACCAAGGACACCAAGGAAGTTAATTATCTTTGCTATTTTTGCTCTTTGTGTCCTTTGTGGTGCAAGTTTATATGATGATATTTATGATGATATTATGGATTTTTGCCAGTTTTTTGAAAGAACGATTAAAATTATCAGATTATTCAATCGAGAAGGTTTGGGTGAATTTTTCAGCAGTACCGACTATTTTTTCGATATCATCAAGAAAGCAAAGTTATTGTCTTCGTTTGGGTGAATGATGATAAATAGACATATTGCTTTTATACCGGATCGATCCCCCCAACCCCCCTTAAAAAGGGGGGCTTTTTAGGGGGGTGCCAAAAGTAAGACAGGTGAAACTAATCGTTTAGCGGCTATTTATCAAGAAAATCTTTAATAATGAGGTGGCAATGACTGAATTACTTGAACGGGCGATCGCCCAATTAAAAACTTTACCGAGCGATCGCCAAGATGCGATCGCCACAATGATTCTCGAAGAACTAGAAAGCGATCGGCGCCCTTGATGAAGCGTATGCTAATTCTCCAGACATTCTGGCTAAACTCGCAGCTTCAGCAATGGCTGAATACCATGCCGGTAAAAGAAATCGATCCAGAAACATTGTGAAATCACGCAGAATTTATGAATCAATATAGCATGATGATTCAATGGTCGAATGAAGATCGGCTTTTCTTGGTGACGATTCCAGAATTTGCCGATCGCGTTGTCATGCCTTGCACTCATGGCAAAACCCGTGAAGAAGCAATTCTTAACGGCGAAGAAGTTATTGAAATGTACTTGGAAGCGTGGCAAGCAGAAGGTGAGTCTATTCCCGCTCCTAAGACCCTGCAAATTGCTTAAATATTGGTTGCCCGTGGGGTGACAGAAACCGGGTTTCTATGTAGAAAATGCTTGAAAGTGGTTGTCCTCCAGACGATTGGCATGACTTACTTAAAGAGGCAAAAGGTGAAACTAATCGTTTAGCGGCTATTTATCCAGAAATTCTTTAACAATGAGGTGGCAATGACTGAATTACTTGAACGGGCGATCGCGCAATTGAAAAGCCGACGGATAAGCAGATAGGCGATCGATCTTTCAGTGTTGGCTGACTGCTGAGAAGCTGACTGCTGACCGCTCGATCTGAAAATGTCAATCAAACTTGACGCAAATCAAAACCATGAGCTATAATTAGATCAATGGATGCAGCAGACATGCTCTAAGCATGACATCCCGTTACCCACCAGGGTCGAGGAAATTCCGGTAAAGACGTTCTGACTATTGTTCATCAATTTTCCATGTTTGACGAATAGATTAAAACTATTTTGATTCTTTTCGTCAAAATATGTGTTTTAACAAAGGCTCCCTAGTCAGGAGCCTTTGTTATTTTAGGGCTTGGGTAATTTCTGATTATGCAATAACTTGTTTGCTATGACGAAGAAGCCTACTTTCTTCACTCTACCTATGCCTTCGTATCTAGGATAAGCACTGACTATGTGTAATCTCAGTTTTTTACTTTCTCTGAAGGCAGCAAAAACCACGAAATAATCAATCTGAATATCTTCTTCTTCCAAAACTTTAACGGTAGCAAAATTTCCATACCCTGCGTGGCAAACTAAAGTTTCCCGATCGCCCAATGACTTGATAATACTCGGTAATTGTTTAGAAAGTTTGTATCTTTCAAGATTAAATGGTCTAGACTCTCTGGGTGCATTGTACATCAATAATTCTGATCCTTCGCTAGAAATATCATCTAATTGTTTAGTGAAACAATGTAAGCCATAAGTTACTATAAACTGGTAGCTGATGGGCTGGTTTTCGTCTCTTTTGTCCAGATACTCAACCCAATGAGCATTCAGATGTGATAAATCTAATGTTTCACCATTTAGGACAAAACTTGGCCATAATGTCACTTCTTTGACGGTCTTAAAATTCATAATCAACAAAATATTAATGAAAAAATATATGTAGAAATATATAGCAGTTTCACTTAAAATATGAATAAAACAAATTGCTTATACCTAATTTTTCGACAAATTATTTCCGCTGTAACTTGCGGCTAAATTAAAATTTACTTTCTTCAATTAATTCTTGCTTACATTTTCAATAAAATATATATATACAGCGTTTTCCTCTGCTATGCAGTACGTCTCGCACTTGCTCTACCTGGGGAGACCCCAAGACCGCAGTGGCTCCCCGATCAAAGGGGGAATTTACGAAGCGTTGACTGCCCCGAAAGCCCCCCTTTGATCGGGGGTTTGGGGGGATCGTTCGTAGGGTTAGGGGGATCTTAACGTACCTCAAAAAAGCGCAAACTGCTGTAATATTTTTTAGTTTTTGAATCATCAGATAACTTTTAAGTGTCGCTTGTGTTGCTCTCGGTATCGGCAATACAAAAATCGAAGTGGTAGGATACGTCAGAAATATTAATATCTGACGCTCCCTAAATTATGGTGATTTAAGTCTAAATTCAGTGCAGAAATTATTTCCGATCTGGCGGCGATACTTTTAATTTTTGTTTTGCACTTTGTTTTGCACCCAATACTTGGTGGACATCTTGTGGAGTAATTCGATCGCCGAGTCGAGGTTCTTCTACATCAATCATCAGAGCTTCAGTGGCAGCATCAATAGCTTCAATTGGGTTCAACCCTTTGCGGCTAATATATTTGGCAGCTAAATCTTCAATTTGTGCTATGCGTTGAAGTTGAGTAACATGGAGGTTATCTTTAGGTGTTTCGTAGGATTTAACATCCAAAATTTGATTAATCGACTTTTTTGGCATCCCAAAAAGATGTTGATAAATCTTACCCAGAGCGGAAGCGTAAATCCCCCTCTGTCCTCCTTTGATTGAATATTGCTTTATGTATTCCTGAAGAGAGTCTTGATTTGCCTCAATCCATGCGCCAATTGCGGAGCGTAAATCTTTATTCAACATGATTGAAGCGTAGCGAAACTCAAACTTCTGAATATATTCATCTTCATCTCGAATGATACCAAAAGCATGATCCGCTCGTCTCTCGAAAGTCTCGTGCAGTGCAGCAGCCAAGAGAGTAATTGCTGGTTTACGCATACCGATTACGGCAGCGTACATAATCATTGCCATGAAATCTTCTGTGGGGATCAAATTACTCTCGATAAACCCTTGTCCTTGAGATTCAATAATCTCTCCTTTGAATCCGTAACCTCTCAACTTAGCCAGAGCATTGCCTTGAGTACGCAGCGTATCACTTAACCAACCTTCATTAAATCCAACTGCTTTACTCGCTTGTCGCATCGACCAACGATATTCCCCATCGGACATCATGTAAACCGGAATAGGAATTCCACCAATTGTAATTTCCTTACTTTTAATGCTTGCTTGCTTAGACATGAGTAAATACTTAAGTTACGACTATTTGCCATAGGGTTAACCCTATGGTAGATAATATAGTACCATAGGGTTAACCCTATGGCAAGAGTTTTGCCTCAACAATTTATTAGCTGGGAAATCGATACTATATACCTACATCCACTGAAAAGCCGCATCACCATGCTTGAAAAGTAAGTAGAGAGGCTCTTCAAGCGTCAAAGATCCGCAACGCAAAGTTTATGTGAACCACCCCAACCGCAGATTTATCGCCTCTCGTTCTTCCAATTGATCTAAAATCTCCATATTTGGCGCTGCCAGCAGAATGCGATCATCATTGTTGGTGCAATTTTCTAGTTTTAGAGTGAGGTGGCAATGACTGAATTACTTGAACGGGCGATCGCCCAATTAAAAACTTTACCGAGCGATCGCCTTTTCGGCGATCGCGGCAATGATTCTGGAAGAACTAGAAGACGAACGGCGCCCTTGATGAAGCTTATGCTAATTCTCCAGACATTCTGGCTAAACTCGCAGCTTCAGCAATGGTTGAATACCATGCCGGTAAAAGAACTCGATCCAGAAACATTGTGAAATCACGCACTAAATAATTTATGAATCACTATAGCATGATGATTCAATGGTCGAATGAAGATCGGCTTTTCTTGGTGACGATTCCAGAGTTTGCCGATCGCGTTCTCATGCCTTGCACTCATGGTAAAACCCGTAAAGAGGCAATTCTTAACGGCGAAGAAGTTATTGAAATGTACTTGGAAGCGTGGCAAGCAGAAAGTGAGTCTATTCCCGCTCCTAAGACCCTGCAAATTGCTTAAATATTGGTTGCCCGTGGGGTGACAGAAACCGGGTTTCTATTAAGCGGTTGGTGGGGTTAATTAAATTTGGGATAGAAACCCGGTTTCTTTTTGTGTCGTTTTCAACGTTGCAAATTTATTTTATTCGGGAAGATATAGGAAACCGGGAAAAAGAAAAACCACAGAGGACACAAAGGACACAAAGGCAGCAAGTTATCTGTGCTCTTTGTGTCCTGGCTGGTGCAATTTTATCCGATGATATTATTGCAGTTGCTTGGTAGATAAAACCCCGTTAGCGACATCTTCAATTAGTTGAATATGTCGCGGCAATAATACTTGATGAGAGTAGCGTTCTAAAGCTGTTTCTCTGGCTTTTTTTCTAATCTCAGCCATGCGGGTGGGATGGGCAAAGACTTCATCAACGCGATCGGCGATTTGTTTAGGTGAGAAAAAGTCAGCCAGTAGGCCATTTTCTCCATCTTGAATCACTTCCGCTACGGGAGGAGTATCGGAACCCAAAACTAAACAGCCGGTGGACATAGATTCAATCATTGACCAAGATAAAACAAAAGGTCGAGTTAGATAAATATGCACATCAGAGGCTTGAATGACTTTTAAATATAAACCGTAAGGTAGCGAACCCACAAAGTGAATGCGGGATAAATCTAGGGGGACTTTTTTCAGCATATATTCTTTATAAGTCATGCCATCAGGTAAAGGTTTGCCATAGCAAACTCGCTCCGATGCCACTACCACAATATGACAGTTTGGCCGTCTTTCTTGAATATAAGCAACTGATTCAATAAATTCTGGAAATCCCCGATAAGGTTCCATCCCTCTGGATACATAAGTGACTAATTCATCCACATGAGAAAGGTCTAGATTTGGTAACACTAATTTCGCCCCTGGATTGGGTTTGAAATATTCCGTGTCTACCCCATCGTGGATCACGGAAATTTTACTGTGAAATTCAGGGGGAAATTGCGATCGCTGCCAATAAGTTGGGGACATTCCCCAGTCACAAGAATATAAATCAATTAAAATCGGCGCATTTTTAATCCGAATTCGAGCGACATCATCCACACTTAGAGGGTCATTGGGGTCAAAATTGGCATCGGAACCATAAGCATGATAAAACCACTCAAAATAACAGAGTAATGGGGTATCGGGAAAAATATCTTTGACAAATAAGGTTGGCCCCCAACCAGAATGACCACAAATAATATCTGGGACAAATCCTTGGGCTTTAAGTTGATCTGCCATGCGATAAACCGCTTGTCCATGAACCACCGCACTTTCTAAAGGACGGACATAGTGGTGAGTTCCCGCATGGGCATCACGACTAGGGGTAAATAGGGATTTTTTGACCCCGGGAATTTCCCATTCAGGTCGTTCATTTTTGGTGCCAAATACCACCTGATTTTTAGGATTTTGCCCTAAAATTGTGGCCACATGACGGTATTGAGCCGGGAAGTTAGGATGTAGAAAGAGAATTCGCATGATTGACTGTCAGCTATTCCTTAGATGAAAATAAAATAGTGATGGCTGGAACCATTCGATCGCTCTTGAGCATGATTTGAGCATTAATCGATCGCCGGGGCTTTACAAATCCAGACACAATCACGGGGTACAGACTTAGTATCTTGCAAAATGACCTCATAGTTAAGGTGATGGAGAAATTTCTCCATAATCTTATCGCTCATCACGGAAAAAGCACAGCCATGTCTTTGACCGAGCAGGTTATTCTGCCACTCACTTAAGAATTTTTCCCAACCTAAATCACTGAGAATATTCGTGTGATGAAACACGCATAAGCGTTTCCCCCGCATGACATGAGGAATGAGATTTAGGTAGTTAAAAATATCCCTGGGTTCGATATGCACCATTGTATCGTAACAGAAACATACATCCACGGATTCGGGAGCAATCCCATTCAGGGTTAATCCATCTAATTTGATATAGGAAATTCGGTCATCTCCTAGGCGCGATCGCGTAGCTTGAAGCATCTGGCTAGAAATATCCGCGCAAATTAGTTCACGACAGGATTTTTTCAAGAGTTTACTGGTTTTTCCCCCACCAACTCCTATCTCTAACACCGGATCATCTGAAGTAATATAAGGCTGAATAAATTGGCTTTCGATCAAGGATTCATATTCAGCCAAAGATTGGGCAGCCCCGGCGCCTTTGCCAATCCATTCATCGCCGATATGTTATAATTCGGGATGAATAGCCAAGCATTAGCATAGCTATCCCAAGCCCCTTCATAATCAACGCCTAGTTGTCCGGTTTTATTTTTTTGATTTTTATTTCATCACTACTTAATCACTCCAGTTCCAGTGAACTTGCAAATACTCAAAAAGTTTTTGGTTATAAGGGGTAAAATAGTTGACCAATTTTATTCTGATCTGGTTAGACATTGGGGGGCATTCACCAATATTATATGGTGGATAATCTCCCAAGTCCCAGGGACTTAAGCCTAAAAACTCTAAAGTTTGCTTCAGGGTTGCCGCCGGATTTGCATAAAATTCTTCACTGTTAAGGATTAAGAACTGATTCCGGGGGAAAAGTTCCATCCAAGCTTGTAATTGTTCTACATAAATGCCGCGAGATAAATAAGTGTAATGTTGGTGATTAAAGCTATAGTAATTAGGGTCGGCAAGCATTTTTTCCAGTTCGCCACTCAGACGTTCCGCTTCGCTGTCTATAGCTGCTTCAAAATCTAGAGTTTCAAATCCCCAGCGCACTTCGTGATGATAGTGTGACC
The DNA here is from genome assembly GCF_040564635.1 of Planktothricoides raciborskii GIHE-MW2. Lineage (NCBI taxonomy): Bacteria > Bacillati > Cyanobacteriota > Cyanophyceae > Oscillatoriales > Oscillatoriaceae > Planktothricoides > Planktothricoides raciborskii. The sequence continues at coordinate 2,684,092 of NZ_CP159837.1, read as the reverse complement.
AGGTTCTTTCTACCGGGTTTCTCAGTAAAACAATTAATTTGATGTTAGGAAAAAGTTGTTTAACCCGCTGCGGTGCCCAGGGATGAAAAATATAGTAAGGACTGGATTCTCCAGTTAAGGTGATTTTTTCATTGGTTTTGGCGGGAAATTGGGCTAAATACCAGTCAATCCCTTGGGCATAATTAAAGTCAAAAAAATGCAGTTCTTTTTGAGCAGCCGGTAAAATTTGCGGATGTTGAGTCAGATAAACATATAGAGAGGTGGTGCCACATTTCTGGGCACCAATAATCAGAAAGTCTGGCATATTTTTTCAGGATGATAGTGATTCAGTAATTTGGCAATCCTGGATATTCTAAGCTAAAATAGAAAATCCAGGATAATGATTAATATCCGATACTATAATCTTCGCGATCGCGGGTCAAGTTGGGACTATAGCAAGGATCGTGTTCTGTCCAATCTTTCCACTTAGTTTTCATATAGTCAATTTCTTTGGCAAATCTGGCGATTTTTTCTGGGGTATCTTCATAACCTCGGCTTTTTGATTCATAGTGATACAATACTACATGAGGTAGATAAATATTTCGGTAGCCTTTGGCGGCAATTTTGAGGCAAAAGTCTACGTCATTAAAGGCAATTTGTAGGTCTTCTTCTAGCCCTCCAACTTCCTCAAAAACTTCTCGCCGACACATTAAACAAGCAGCGGTGACAGCGGAATAGTTATTCACGGTTTGAATTTGATAAAAATATCCTGGACTATCCGCCGGAAATTGCTTGTGACTGTGACCGGCAACCCCACCCAAACCAATCACAACTCCCGCGTGTTGGATGGTATCATCGGGATAGAGTAGTAAGGCGCCTACTGCCCCCACGGAAGGTCTTTGGGCTTGCTCAACCATTGCGGTCATCCAGTCAGGTTTGAGGACTTCTGTGTCGTTATTTAAAAGTAGGATATATTTGCCTTTCGCCTGTTTTACTGCATAGTTATTAATTTTGGAAAAATTAAAGGGAATATCCAGCGGTTCACAACGAAAGCGATCGGGTTCTTTCGCTTGCCACTGACTAAGAATATCCAGGGTTTCTGGTTCCGTACTGCCATTATCGATGACTAATACTTCATAGTTGGGATAGGTGGTGTTCGCGAAAATTGAGGTTAAGCAAGTATTGAGAATGTTGCCCAAGTTTTTGGTGGGAATAATCACCGTGACTAAATCATAATTTTGGATATGATAGCGGACAATCCAATGACCTCCTTCCGTGGGGATAAGTTTTCCCGGTTCTCCTCTTCTTTCTAAGGCTTCAGAAAGTGATTTAAATGCAGCAGTCGTGGCATAATTTTTATTGGCTAATTCGCTGGCGGTTGATTTTGAGTGAATGCGCCAGTGATATAATATTTTAGGAATATGAAAGATGTGGGAAGTTTTTTCCGTCAGCCGCAATACCAAATCATAATCTTGGGAGCCTTCATAACCCAGCCGAAATCCGCCAATTTCTTCGATGAGCGATCGCCGATAAACTCCTAAATGACAGGTGTACATTCGGGAGAGAAATGAATCAGGACACCAATCGGGTTTAAAAAAGGGATCTTGCCGATTTCCTTGGGCATCCATTTTATCTTCATCAGAATAAATCATATCCGCTTCAGGATGCACATTCAACATCACCGCCACATGATATAACGCATCAGAAGTTATCATGTCATCATGATCTAAAAGTGCCACAAATTCGCCGGTTGCTAAAGATAAAGCTGAATTAGAAGCGGCAGAAATATGGCCGTTTTCAGTTCTAAACAGTAATTTGATTCGGTTATCAGCGGCGGCATACTCTTCTAAGATTGGCTTAATATAGGGAATCGTTGAAGCATCATCAGCAATACATAATTCCCAGTAAGGATAGGCTTGATTTAACACCGATTCAATGGCGTCCCGCAAAAACTTTTCTGGGGTATTGTAAACCGGCATAATAATGCTAATCAACGGCGTTTTTCTAAAAGCTTTCACCGCTTCTGCCATTTGCTGCAAATCCCAGGAGCGGGGGAAGCGCTGACCCAACCAAACATGATAATCCGCTACTGGGTGAACTACTTCTGGGGCACCTTGAGAAGGGAGTGCTTGGGGTTCTAATTTAAAATAGATTTTTCTGAAGGTTCTCGCTAGGGCATAGCGAGCCCCTTTTTGGGTCAAAATTTCGTACAAACGCTTTGATAAGCGCTTAATCTTGGATAATTGCTCTAAGGAGCGAGAAACAGCTTGATTTAGCATGATTGCTTTTACCGATCCAGTTAACCAGAGGTAGTCAGTAGTGGTAGGGCGGGCAAAATTTGCCTCAGTGGTAGGGTGGGCAAATTTTGCCCACCCTACTCAGAAGTTGAAAAACTCAGCCGTCAGCTTTCCGGGAAAAGCTGATACCGATCGCCATTGGAGGGAAAGCTTGATTATAGGCATTCCCTTGTTTCAGCTATTGAACCAGAATTTTTTTACTTTTGATTCATGTTTGCCTATCTTCTAACTCCTTGATAATTTTGGTAATTTGCCAATTTAGATTGGGGATTTCATTTTTGACGACATCCCAAACCACATCGTAATCAATGCCAAAATAATCATGAATTAACTTATCACGCATTCCTGCCATACGTCGCCATGGCATCTCAGGATACTCGGATCTGAAATCTTCTGACAATTTTTTGGTAGCCTCTCCAATCACCTCTAGGCTTCTTACAAAAGACCTTTTGAATGTCTCATTATTGCCAAACGCCTCTTTTTCTAAATTTTCCGATGTTGTCAATAAATAAATGATTTCATCCATAATATGCAGTAAATAATCTTTATTAGAACGAGACATACTCAACCTCCTGCAAAATGCGATCGCCAAAATGAGGACTCAAAGATTCCGGTGTCAGAACATCTACTTTGCGGTCAAAAAGATCCTCCAGGAAAAAGCACAAATCCATAAAATTATTAAAGGTTTTCTTTTCAGGATCGAAAACTATTAATAAATCTACATCACTTTTTTCCGTTGCTTTTCCAGTAACAAATGAACCAAATAAACCACATTTAATAACACCAAATTTTTGGAGAATTAAATGATGTTTTTTTAAAGATAAAAAAATATCTGTTTTGTTAATCATATAAAAATATTTTTGCTTATAAAAAATAGGTTTATGATTTTTTTTTACTAGCAAATATAGGATGGCCAAAAACCCGGTTTCGCCGGATAAACCGGGTTTATCACCGGCTTTATTCTCTAATCGTATAGTCTTCGCGATCGCGAGTTAAATGGGGACTATAACAAGGGTCGTTGTCAATAAATTTTTGCCAACGACTATAGAGAAGTTGCGCTTCTTTTTGCCATCGGGCTTGCTTTTCTGGGGTGTCTTCATAGCCCCGACTTTTTGACTCATGGTGATAAAGTACCGCATGGGGCAAATAAACATTGCGATAGCCTTTGGCCACCATTTTTAAACAAAGATCCACATCATTATAAGCCACGGATAATTCTTCATCAAATCCCCCCACCATCTCAAACAATTCTCTGCGACACATTAAACAAGCCCCGGTTACAGCGGAAACATTACCGATACTAATTACATGACCAAAAGAACCGGGGGTCGTGCGTGGAAAATGCTTGTGACTATGGCTACCAATTCCACCCAATCCTAAAATGATTCCCGCGTGTTGAATGGTATCATCGGGATAAAGTAATAAACCTCCCACGGCACCAATTGAAGATCGCTGTGCTTGTTCGACCATTGCTTCGATCCAGTCCGGGGTAATCACTTCGGTATCATTATTTAGGAATAGTAAATAATCCCCTTGGGCTTGCTTGACCGCATAATTATTGATGGCGGAAAAGTTAAACGGAATATCCAGAGGATAGCACTTGAATCTTGTCGGTTCTTTCTCCTGCCATTGGGCAATTACCTCAGCCAGTTTTTCCTCTGTACTGCCGTTATCGATGACAATTACTTCATAATTGGGATAAGTGTTTTGGGTGAAAATAGAGGTTAAACATTGGTCTAAAGTTTCCCCCATATTTCGGGTAGGAATAATAATACTCACGAGTTTATAATCGGTGATTTGGTAGCGAATAATATAATGACCTAAATATATAGGAACATCGGTGACAATTCCTGGTTCTCCCCGACGGTGAATGGCGTCAGTTAAAGCTTTTTTCGCGGCTTCATAAGCATAAGGTTTGGCCTCAGCACTACTGGCAGCAGAGGCTAAGTGAATTCGCCAATGATAGAGAATTTTGGGGATATGATAAATTTTATCGGTTTGTTCGGTAAATCGTAACACCAGGTCATAATCTTGGCTGCCTTCATAACCGACCCGAAATCCGCCAATTTTTTCGATAAGCGATCGCCGATAAACTCCTAAATGGCAGGTGTACATTCGGGAGAGGAATGAATCAGGAGACCACTCTGGTTTAAAATAAGGGCCTTTGAGTTGATTATTTTCATCAATTTTACCTTCATCAGAATAAATCATATCCGCATCGGGATGTTGATTAATCGTTAAGACCACTTGGTACAAAGCATCAGGAGTCAGTAAATCATCATGGTCTAGTAAAGCGATAAATTCTCCCGTGGCGATCGCTATTGCCGAATTAGAAGCAGCGGAAATATGGCCATTTTCCTGGCGAAATACCACTTTAATACGGGCATCTTTGGCGGCATAATGTTCTAAAATTGGTTTAATATACCCTTGAGTAGAACAATCATCAGCAATACATAATTCCCAATAAGGATAAACCTGATTAATGACGGATTCGATCGCCTCTTTTAAAAAAGTCTCCGGTGGGTTATACACGGGCATAATTACACTGATGGTCGGTGTCAGGGTCAACGCCTCCACCGTTTCTTTCATTTGTTGCAGATCCGAAGGTCTTGCCCCATATTTCATTAACCAAGCCTGATATTTTTCATGGCCATATTCTTGATTGTCGATTTGATAATAGCCAACGGTTACCAACAGGTCTGGGGTCAATAAGGCGCGATTGCCCATTGACTGAACTGCTTGTGCTAAAGCATTTTTTGTCCCCTCATAAATATAAGCTGGTACGGGCGTTTTTGGCGGTTGAGATGCCAAATTAATTCGCCGATGGTAGAGAATTTGCGGCAAATGAAGAATCTGATCGGTTTGGGCGGCTATTCTTAACAACAGGTCATAATCTTGACTGCCTTCAAATCCTCGGCGAAATCCGCCGATTTTTTCTATAAGCGATCGGCGATAGATGCAAAAGTGTCGCCCATACATCCAAAATAAAAATGAGCGATTCCCCGACCAATCCGGTTTAAAACAAGGTTCTCGTAAATTATCATCTTCATCAATTTTATCTTCATCGCTATAGAGTACATCTATCTGCGGATGCTGATTAACAGCGATCGCGATTTGATACAAAGCATCAGGAGTTAATTGGGCATCGGATTCTAAAAATGTCACAAATTCTCCTGTAGCAATTTCTAGAGCAGAATTTGCTGCCGCGCAAATATTTTCTTGAATTGGCCGCAATACCACTTTAATCCGTGGGTCGGACGCTGCATAAGCGGCCAATATTTCTTTAACATTAGTTGCCGTTGAAGCATCATCAGCAATACATAACTCCCACTCAGGATATAGCTGATTTTTTACCGACTCAAGCGCCGATCTTAAATAATATTCAGGATTATTAAAAGTTGACATCACCACCGTAATCAACGGCTTATGCTTAATCACCGGAACAGTAGCCGCCATCATTTCTAAGTCTGATTTTCTGGGGCAATGCCATGCTCGCCATTGCTGATAGTATTCATTGAAAAGGTCAATAATATCTGGGGTTTCTGCCAGAATCTCTGGAGGGCGACGATCAAGTTTTTCTGAAATTCTCTGAAAAACTAAGGCAAGGGCTGGTCGGGTTCCTTGTGCTTGTAAAATTTCAGATAATAACTTTGAGAAAGCCTTAAACCGACCCCATTGATTTTTTACGTTTTCTATAGTCTTTGACATATTAATAACACTGGATATAATTTGAGAACATTTTTAGGTAATTATGAGAAATTTATTAATAAATTTTCCTAATTTAAGCATAATTATGCTTATTCATTAGCGGGTAAACCCAATGATTTTTTTATTTTCAACCAATTTGTCCGTAATTTCCAGAACTTACTGGTTTTCATAGCCGAAATCATCTTTTGAGATGCTTGCAGTTCGGATTGAGAAATAGCTAATTTTGCCTGGGTTTGCTGTAGCTGAATTTGATTTTGTTCTAATTGTATTTGTAGTTGTTGGCGAACTTGTTCCAGTTCATAAAATCGCTTTTCCCATAAATCGATAGATTCGCCGGTGTTAGCTTCGCTTAGTTCAATGTCGATCGCTTCCAGCATTTCCAGTCTTGATTGATGAGTCTCTTTTCCTTTTCTGCCTAGGGTTATATAAAATTCGCAACCTTCAGTGGGATAAAAATCTACCTCTTGCAAAGAAATGAAACCCAGATGAAAAAGATCGTGAATCATTAACCTGAAAGAATGCGGCACAAAACACCAACCATGAGTATCTATATAGGTCTTTCCATCGATCGCGCAATTCATTATTTGCCGCACATATTCCATTGAATGAAGCAACTTATATTCTCCGCTCGTGTGGGATTCCCATGCTATTCTGCCCGATCGAGATACCGCATTTAAAAAATGATCGGCCACCGTCCCTGGGGTATGAAAAGTAGCTTGACTCAAATGGGTATCAATCACTTTGGAAATTCCCGTAATCGCTCGATAGTGGTCAAAACAATAGCGCTTATCGGGTATAGCGAGGGAGAGAACTCCATCATCTGTCAAAATGGCATCGCAATCATTAATAAACCCAATAAGATCCGGGGTATGTTCAATCACATGAGAGGCAATAATCCAATCGTAATACTTATGTTTGCCGGTGAGTTCTGCATAACTTTCTCCTTGCCAAACAAAATCAACTTCTTCAATGTTGTCAAGATTGACTCCATGACCATCGTATTTGGCAATTAACTGCTCGCGACTTGCATGATCGATAACATCGACTTTAAAGCCTGCTTTTTTAGGCGCGATCGGGTTATAGCTAGGACCAATTTCAATTCCCTGGCCGTTTTTGTTAATATGTCGTAAGATTTTCTCGTTTCGATTCATATTACCTCTTGATGGCTGAACGATTGCTGAACGATTATTTTTATATGGACAATTTAAGTTTTAGCTAAACCTAAAGCCTGTTTTATTCTAAACCAATTTGTTCTTAATTGCCAGAATTTGCTAGTTTGCATAGCTTGAATCATTTCTTGAGCTTGGTGCAATTCTAGGGTTAACCGTTGAATTTCTGCTTGAGATTGTGCCAGATTTGCTTCCGTTTGGGATAACGTTTGGGCTAACTGATTTTGCTGTTGATTTTTTATTTCTTCTACAGCGGCTATTTGACTTTGCCATTGGGCTTTAGCTTGTTGAAGCTGGCTAGAAAATTCATTTTGCGATCGCGTTATTTCTCCTTGTAAGTTTACCTCAGTTTGTTTTTGTTTTAATGCTATTTCTTCTTTTTCAATTAACAATATTTTATAAGCATTTTCTAGTTGTTGCAATTTTTCCTGGGTAGCTGCCAGTTGATTTTTTGTTTGCTGAAGTTCTGATTCACAGTAGGTTAGGGTATTTTGTGTTTCTGTCAATTGAACTAGGCGATCGCAGTTTCGCGATCGCTCTAAATCCAGTTCTAGTTGAATTTCCTCTAATTTAGCTTCTAGGGCTTCTCTTTTGTCCCGTTCAACTAAATGGTCATATTCAACATTGGCGAAAATATGGGCAAAATTTGTCTGATAAAGGCCGATATGCTTGGTGCTAATATAGCGAAATAATTCCCAGCGTTTCTCTGGAATATTACAGCCGCTTACCATTGAATTGCTACGCAAGCGATAATCAAACAAAGCCTGATCAATATGATAAAAATGCCAGCCTTTTTCGGCGACACTTAACCAAAAATCCCAATCTTCATAGCCCAATTGTTCCGGGATTTTGTCATCATAGCCGCCCGCTTCTTCCCAAACGGTTTTGCGAAACACCGCACAAGCATCAATATAGTTTCCTCGGAGGATCAGGTTAATATCAAATTCGGGAACTTTTTTAATGCCGGTTACACCGCCAAAAAACTCAAAATTCCCATAGACTACCCCTACTTCTGGCTGAGTATCCAGAATTTCAATGGCTTTAGTTATATAGTTGGGTCTAATTTTATTGTCTGAATCTAAGGGCAAAATATAGCGACCTTTGGCCAAAGAAATCCCATGATTTCTGGCGATCGCCAACCCTTGATTTTCCTGATGAATCACCGGATATCCTCGATCGCTTAAAGCCTGTAAGACTTTTTGGGTCAAGGGATCCGTTGAACCATCATTAATAATCAGAATTTCATAGACTTTAGCTTGGCAACTTTCCACACTGGCGATCGCCTCTAAGATAAATTCGCCGTGATTATAACAAGGAATTACCACGGAAAGTTTAATCGGATAGGTCAGATTTGGCTCGGATGCCTCCATATTTTCCTCGGTTGATTAAGGGCTATTTCCAGCAAAATTTTCCGGCTTGAGCAATTATATATCTAAAATTATATATCTAAAGGAATCTTTTTCTCCTACTTAAGTCTAAATTTTTGACTGAAATGAGCCAATTTTCGCGCCAATTTCCAACTCCGCGATCGCTTAATCGTCATCAACTCTAAGGTTAAGCGGTCTAACTCTGACCGTAATTGGGCCACTTCTGACCGGAGTTGGATTTGTTCTTGGTGAGATTCTTGATGCTGTATCAGGGATTGATAATGCATCAACAACGGCAAAGCTTCTACGGGCAAAATTGGCAGCGGATCCGCATTTAACTCGTGATCGCCGCGATCGCCTCTAGGAATATCGGCAATTTGATCTAACTCTGCCAACAAATTGGCAAACTCTGGCATCAAATGGTTAATCAGTCTCACGATTGGGTGATCTGTGGGCAAACTCCGTAGTAAATTCGCATCATAAATTTTCGCAAATTTCGCCGCATCCCAAGGTTCTCGTGGGATTAAACCCAGTTTCCCTTCTAAGAGTTGCATCAATCGAGTTGGTTGTTGCACAAAGCCATTGACATTAATCAGAATACAGCGATCGCGATGTTGCCGATAAAAAGATAGCAAATGCCGGTTATAAAATCCCCAACTTTTCAGGGCATATTCTGGACGTTGAGGAAACACCCCGCGATTTTGCCGCAAAATAGAATCCACCACATCCCAAGGCGATCGATAAACCAAAATATATCGGGTATTGGGTAATAATTGATGCCAAAATTCCAGCAATAAAGAAGTCCGGGGATCTTTCCATCCCCAAATATTTCCGTGACGACTGGCAATTAACTTTTTCGCCTCTGGAATATAAGATGGCCAAAGGCTGCGATCGAGGGTTTCGCTTTCTGTCCAACCCCAATCGGGCCAGCCTGGATCCCCAGGAGGACAAGATTTTTGCAGCAGCGATCGCTGAAATTCTAGAAAATCAATATCTTCAAAATAGCCTTTCACATTACAAATATCAGCCGGAAACATATTTTGGCCAATATTTACCCCAATTGCTTGAATAAAAGAAGCAGTTAGGGATGTTCCCGAACGGTGCATTCCTGTAATAATTATCGGTTCTGACATTTACTTTATTGGTTGTTTGTTGTTTGTTGGTTGTTGGTTGTTGGTTGTTGGTTGTTGGTTGTTGGTTGTTGGTTGTTGTTTGTTGTTTGTTGTTTGTTGTTTGTTGTTTGTTGTTGGGTAGATGTTGGTTAGATATTGTAGGGTGGGCAAAATTACACCATCATATATAGTAGGGTGGTTAAAATTTTTTGCCCACCCAATGTTAGGGGCTGTTGGATGAATTTTTGAAATTGGTATTACTCAGATCCCCCTAAAAAAGGGGGGAGATTGATCAAATATCCCTTAGTCCCCCGTTAAAAAGGGACAGTTGACAGCTATTTATACCATAATTTCCATCTCTGGAGAAACGGATAAAGTTTCATCAACTTGATCAACGGTCAGGTTGGGTTTAATCATAAAGTCAATGATCCCAGTGGCGTCAGAATCTTCCTCTGGGAGCACTCGGAACATCCCCACATCAATACAGCGGGCTAAATAAGTAAAGTGTCCATTGACAATGCCAGAAACTCCCGCGTTTAAAAAGTAAACTCCAGGATTTAACAAGCAATTAAATCTAAATTTAACCACAACTTTGGTGCCCGCTTTCACCACTCCATCTTCTAGCTTTTCTTCGGGAAAGCGATAAGAAGCACCGCCTAATTCTGAACCCTTAATCGTCTTAACTAACATCCCAAATCGGACTTTCGACGCTTCCTGTAAAAACTCTACCTCATAAGTATAAATATAATTCTCTCTGCCGATTAAGTTATTCACAGGTTCCTTGCGGCGAGTCAAAATCTGAGGATTAGAGATTTTCGCCCCACGAGATAAATAAGAAATCGTTTCCGCCGGTTTCAGGTTCGGGTCATAAAATGGCTTTGACTGGAGGGCGAATGTGGGCAATTCTTGGATAATTTCTGCCGCCGTTTTTTCCGTAATAACCTCACCAGCTTGCTGAGTTACTCCGCTTGAATTTTGGCCGATATTTTGGGTCAGATTGGGAGTAATAGTATCTTGGCTGAGATTTGGGCTGAGATTTGGGCTGAGATTTGGGCTGAGATTTGGGCTGAGATTTTGATGATATTGTTTTTGATTTAACCGGCGAAGTTCTTCCCGAACACTTTGGATCTTTTCCGTCGGGGCATAAATTAACTTATGATATTTATCGATCACATACTTAGGAGTATTGTAAAGCAGCAGTTCGCCTTCTGACATAAGAACTGCTGAATCACATAGGTCAATTACCGTGCCCGCAGAGTGAGAAACAAATAAAATTGTTCCCCCTCGGTCTTGGATTTTTTCTAATCTGGCATAGCACTTACGTTGAAATGCTTCATCTCCCACCGCGAGGGCTTCATCAACTACTAAAATATCCGGTTCAACGCTGGTGGCTACGGCAAAAGCTAACCGGACAAACATCCCACTAGAATAAGTTTTTACCGGCTGATCGATGAAGTCGCCAATATCCGCAAAGCCGACAATATCATCATATTTGTCTTCAATTTGTCTTTGGGTTAAACCGAGTACCTGCCCATTGAAAAAGATATTTTGTCTGCCGGTAAATTCTGGGTTAAAGCCGCTGCCTAGTTCTAAAAGGGCAGATATTCTTCCTTGAACATTGACATGACCTGTGGTGGGGGATAGGGTACCCACAATGATTTGTAATAGGGTACTTTTTCCCGACCCATTGGCGCCGACAATGCCCAAGGTTTTTCCTTTAGGAATTTCTAGGCTAATATCTCGCAATGCCCAGAATTCATCTGCCCTTTGTTTTCCAGGAAATAATAGTTCTTTTAAGCGATCGACCGGATGACGATATCGCTTGAAGCATTTAGAAACGTTTTGGATGGTAATAGCAACTTCACTCATGGTTTTATCTCATGGTAATGGTTGAATAACAGCGATCGCACCTAAACAGGATAGGCAAAAATAGGTAGCAAAAAGGCGCATAAATTAGGGTAATTTAGCATAAGTTAGCGCAATTTAGCCTAATTTAAATTACATCTGCAAAAGCGGGACGTAATTTGCGGTAAGACCAAATTCCTACACAGAAAATAATGGTAGAAATGATCGAGGCAACCCCCCATTCTGCCCAGTGTTGCACTTCACCGACTAAAATCACATCGCGATAAAGTTCGGCGATCGCGGCAACAGGATTAAACCAAAATATAAAATCACGCCATTGTTCGGGAATAATATTCGCGGGATAACAAATGGGAGTCATGTAAAACCACAAGTTAAGCACCACCCCAATAGTTTGAGGAATATCGCGCAAAAATACCGTAAATCCCGCAGCTAAATAAGCCAAACCTGCGGTTAACAATAATTGAGTCACCCAAACCAGAGGCAACAATAATAAAGTGCTATGCAAAATCGAAGTGGACATTCCCAAAAGGAAAATTAAGGCCATTAACCCCAAGGAACTTTCGATAAATGCCGCTAATACTGGCACTAAGGGCAATAACCCCAAGGGAAACACCACTTTTTTGACTAAATTCGGTTGTCCCACCACGCAATTACTGGCTTGAATAAAGCCACTGGTAAACGCGATCCAAGGCAACAAACCAGCAAATAACCACATCCCAAAAGAAAAGCTATTTTCTGGCAACCCATCCGTGGGCAATTTAACTTTTAAAACAATGGAAAACACATAAGTGTAAATCAGCAATTGGGAAAGCTGATTCAGTAACGGCCACAAATTCCCCAGTACCGAACCTTTATAGCGTCCTTCTAATTCGCGCACGACTAGAGTTTTTAGCAAATTAAGCTTAAAACCCCACTGGGGATCGATCGATGGTTGCCCATAAAACTGGCTACCTCGACGGGCAAAACTTTTAATTGATTTGACCAATTTTCACTTCCTCACCCACAACTAAAGAATTAAACATCTAAACAGCTAAACACCTAAACAAATTCGTTCACACCACCAGCGCTAAAACATCTCCAGGTATTTCCAGGAAGTTTTGACGCTTTGCTATTCACTTTAGCAGTCAAAACTACTCATAGCCAATTCAGACAATGATTTATTTTGATTGATTTTGATTTATCTGTAGGGGCGCATTGCGGGCGGATGTAGGGGCGATCCCCCCGTGGTCGCCCCCGCGCCCTTATGGTTGTATCCACATATCCACATACATGGACGGTTCGCAAATATCCGACTAGACTGCTAATTTTAATGCCGCTTTTAAGTAGGTGGGCAGAAATAAATGCACCACAGCCCCCATTAGAAGAAAAACTGTCATTCCCGCCGATGGCGGCCTTCGCGGGGGTAAACTGCGGCGGGAATCCAAGGATTTACGGTGGGGAACGAAAAGTGCAATTAATTATGTTCACCTACTTACTTTAGCGATCGCTTCAGCTATTGCCTCTCGCTGTTCTGGGTCATAGTTCCATCGGTCTAGAAATGACTGATAAATTCCTTCCCCAGTCTGGACACTCACAAGTAATTGCGCTAATTTTTGAGAAAATTCCGGTAAGCCCAAAGATGTGATTAACTGACTGGATCTTTCCCGGACTCGTTCTGACTGTTTTGCCATCGTTTCATCATCTCGACGACGGTGGGTCAGCACCATTGCCGAAGACATGGCCAAATTTTTCACCAATAATTCAGATACAATCTCTGGAGAAGTGGTCAAGGCTGCTAGGGTCGCTTCAGTAGGCAGATCCGCAAAGGGGCGATCGTCCGTGAGATAAGATACAAAAAAACCCCGTGCTCCGGCCAGAGTGCTGACCAGCTTTTGCATCGTGGCCAAGATATCTGATTCTGGGATATGCCCTTGTTCCATATGGGAAAGCAAGGATTGGGTTAAGGCGATCGCCTGCTCAAACGTCACATCATCGGAAATCGAATCACTCAGCTTTACTGTCATCAGCACTCCACTATTAATTCACTGTCATTGTTCATTGGTCATTTGCGATTGGTTATTTCTTATTGTTTCCCAGGACAAAGGACAAAGAACAAAGGACAAAGGACAAAGGACAACAATTAATCACAAATCTTAACAATAAATCGATATTATCTTGCTTCTGACTCTGATTTACCTGAAATTTATGGCAATTATTTCTTCCAAACAACCCTCTGGCGAACCTGAACCCAAGCCAAATCAAGCCCCATCAAACTCAGCACCGTCAAAGCAGCCCAAATCAAAAGCCTCATCCAAAGCCTCATCAAAAGCAGTCGAACCACCGACAAAAGAAGAATCCAGTAGGGGGGAAGCATTTACTCCAAAAATGTCCCCGTTTAGCCCAGGAGATGTGTCCGAGAATACTTCGCTTTTACTTGCCGAAGAAACCCCGGAAGATCGAAAAAATATTTCCCAAGATGAAACGATCAGACCGCAAAGCTTACACGACTATATTGGCCAAAAAGACCTGAAAGAAGTGATGGATATTGCGATTCAAGCAGCAAAATCCCGCCAGGAACCTTTGGATCATTTGCTACTTTATGGCCCGCCCGGTTTGGGCAAAACTACAATGGCGATGATTCTCGCTTCAGAAATGGGAGTTACTTGTAAAATTACCAGTGCCCCAGCTTTGGAACGTCCGCGAGATATTGTCGGTTTGTTGGTGAATTTGCAACCCGGAGATGTGCTGTTTATTGATGAAATTCACCGCTTAACTCGCATGAGTGAAGAAATTCTCTATCCGGCAATGGAGGATTTTCGGGTAGATATTACGATTGGTAAAGGTCAAAGTGCCAAAACTCGCAGTATTCCTTTAAAACCCTTTACTTTGGTGGGGGCAACGACCAAGGTGGGTAATTTAACTTCACCGTTGCGCGATCGCTTTGGTCTGATTCAACGGCTGCGATTTTATGAAGTAGATGAACTGACTTTAGTAGTATTAAGAACGGCCAATATTCTGAATATTCCCGTCACCGAAACAGGGGCGATCGAAATAGCCCGCCGTTCCCGTGGCACCCCGCGCATTGCTAATCGATTGCTTAAACGAGTTCGCGATTATGTGCAAGTGAAAAAAGCCCCTACTATTACAGCCGAATTAGCCCAAGAAGCCTTGGAACTTTTTAATGTCGATCCTCGTGGACTCGATTGGAGCGATCGCCTCTTATTAACGGTAATGATTTCTAACTTTAATGGCGGGCCAGTGGGCTTAAATACTCTAGCGGCTGCCACGGGGGAAGATGCCCAAACCATTGAAGAAGTTTACGAACCCTATCTATTACAAATTGGCTATCTTAATCGCACCCATCGCGGTCGCATTGCCACCCCTGCCGCATGGCAACATTTAGGTTATCATCACCCCAACAATGAACAACAATTATCTCTGAATATTTAACAGAATCATTGGCAAAAATTTGGTTTATTTATTCTGCTTATATCTGTGTTTATTTTATGCATTTGTGGTAAAAAAATAGAGAATTGAACCACAAAGACACAAAGAACACAAAGGTTCATTAGAAAAACTGTCATTCCCGCGAAGGCGGGAATCCAAAGCCTATCGGTGGAGAACGAAAAGTGCAATTAATTATGTTCACCTATTTCTTCCTTCGTGTCCTCTGTGCCTTTGTGGTAAAAAAAATAGAGAATTGAACCACAAAGACACAAAGAACACAAAGGTTCATTAGAAAAACTGTCATTCCCGCGAAGGCGGGAATCCAAAGCCTATCGGTGGAGAACGAAAAGTGCAATTAATTATGTTCACCTATTTCTTCCTTCGTGTCCTCTGTGCCTTTGTGGTAAAAAAAATAGAGAATTGAACCACAAAGACATAAAGAACACAAAGGTTCATTAGAAAAACTGTCATTCCCGCGAAGGCGGGAATCCAAAGCCTATCGGTGGAGAACGAAAAGTGCAATTAATTATGTTCACCTATTTATCCCCATGTCCGACAGAGTTCTGTGGTAAAAAAAAATAGAGAATTGAACCACAAAGACACAAAGAACACAAAGGTTCATTAGAAAAACTGTCATTCCCGCGAAGGCGGGAATCCAAAGCCTATCGGTGGAGAACGAAAAGTGCAATTAATTATGTTCACCTATTTCCATCTTCGTGTCCTCTGTGCCTTTGTGGTAAAAAATAATAGAGAATTGAACCACAAAGACACAAAGAACACAAAGGTTCATTAGAAAAACTGTCATTCCCGCGAAGGCGGGAATCCAAAGCCTATCGGTGGAGAACGAAAAGTGCAATTAATTATGTTCACCTATTTATCCCCATGTCCGACAGAGTTCTGTGGTAAAAAAAATAGAGAATTGAACCACAAAGACACAAAGAGACACAAAGGTTCACCCCAAACTATTCGCCAAGCTGTTTGAGAAAATCTCGCACTGACTCACATTTAGGACTACCTTGCTGACAAAATAGCTGTTCAGCTTTTTTCGTATCTTCAATCGCTGTTTCTTTATCTCCTAAATAAATATAGGCAATTCCCCGGTTGCCGTAGGCTGCGGCAAGTTTGGGGTCAAGGTTGATGGCTTGGGTGAAGTCAGCGATCGCTTTTTCATACTCTTTTAGGTTAGCCCAGGCAAGTCCCCGATTGTAGTAGGCTTCGGCATCTTTAGGGTCAAGGTTAATGGCTTGGTTGAAGTCGGCGATCGCTTTTTGATACTCTTTTAGGTTAGCCCAGGCAATTCCCCGACCGTTGTAGGCTTCGGCAAGTTCAGGGTCAAGGTTGATGGCTTGGGTGTAGTCAGCGATCGCTTTTTCATAATCTTTTAGGTCACTCCAGGCAATTCCCCGGTTGTAGTAGGCTGCGGCATCTTTAGGGTCAAGGTTGATGGCTTGGGTGTAGTCAGCGATCGCTTTTTCATAATCTTTTAGGTCAGCCCAGGCAATTCCTCGGTTGCTGTAGGCTGCGGCAAGTTTTGGGTCAAGGTTGATGGCTTGGGTATAGTCGGTGATCGCTTTTTGATAGTCTTTGAGGTTTCTCCAGGCAAGTCCCCGGTTGCTGTAGGCTGCGGCAAGTTCAGGGTCAAGGTTGATGGCTTGGGTGTAGTCAGCGATCGCTTTTTCATAGTTTTCTCGGTTACTCCAGGCATTTCCCCGGTTGTAGTAGGCAAACAAATGAGGTTTAATTTTTATCGCTTCACTGTAGGCATCAACTGCTTCTGGATAGCGTTTTAATTCACTCAGCCAATCGCCGCGCAGCCCAGAAAGCTTAAAATCCGGTTGCCGACTATGCTTAATGGCTGCATCAATAGATGCCAGGGCTTGAGGATAGTCCTTTAACCGGGCAAAAGCTTCTCCCCGTTCTCGCCATGCTTCGGAGATATTAGATTGAATTTGAATAACTTGATCGAAAGCGGCAATAGCTTCTCGGTATTTTTCGTCCCCTTTCAGGGCTAACCCTTTTCCATACCAAGCGGGATATGACTTCGGCTTAATTTTAGTCGCTTGGTCAAATGCCTCAATTGCTAGTTCATTGAAACCCACTCGCCACAACTGGTTGCCATAATTTACCCAATCTCCATAAGTTCCAGTTGAAGAAGGTTTTTCCAGAGTCAATACGGTAACGATAACAGAATCTATCGTTTCTTGTTCAGTTAATTCCCGTGGCGGAACAGTTTCTACCTTCAACCATTCTGATTCAATCCCTGCTTGAGAAGCCAAACCCACCAGAGTTCTAATGGGTACTCCCAAGCTATAGCCCAACATATTTCCCTCGACAGCCGCATTAATCCCAATCACTCGCCCCTGGGTGTCCAATACCGGTCCACCACTCATACCTTTTTTACTCAAATTGGTGTACACCAACTCGTAACCTTCGACTAGAGACGAAGCACTTTGAACTTTAACCGACCCTCCAGCCTCACTGAAAGCCCTTCCCGCAGTAAATTCTCGCTGAAAGGGGCTGCCCGGTTTCACTCCGGGCCATCCTGAGAGAAATACAAACTGCCTTTCTTCCACTCCTAACTTATACTCAGCCAGAGTTGCTACGGGGTAGGTTTCTCGGCTGCTAAACTGCAACACTGCCAAGTCTACTCCCGGAAATCGCTTCACTTTGCCATAGTTCACGGGATAGCGTTTTCCGTCTGGTGTCACTACTTCATACTTGGCTTTGTTTTCCACCACATGAGTGGCAGTAGCGACATAATAGGTATTTCCAGATAATAAATTTTTCTTTTGGGCAACAATCACTCCCGACCCATTGCCTGTTTCCGCTTCAATGCGGACGGTAATTTTAGCTGCTATCTCATCCACCTCTGCCGCTAACCCAGTCAGAGGGCGATTTTGTCCGGTATTGGAGTTGGGAGGAACTAACATTGCCACCGGAACCCCCCAACTCAAGCGATTCATCTGTTGCCGCAAGCCATCATCGGGCCGGGAACCGTCCATATAAGTATATGCCTGCTGCAAAATGGGAAAAGCGGCCATGCCATTAATTGCCACCAACTCACCTTGACTATTCAACACCGGGCCACCACTCATCCCCTGCTGAATTTCGCTGCTATAGCCAACTTGATATCCCCCCTGCAAAGCCGGATCCGACAATAACTCCACGGTCCCTGGGGCAAAAACCAGCCCATCCCCATCATAAGGAAACCCAGCCGCCAACACCTTATCCCCCACCGTGGGACTATTCCCGGTCTGAGTTGCCACCGGGTAGTCGTTGCTACTGCGAAACTCCAACAAAGCCGCATCTTTCCCGGCAAAATTCTCCACCAACTCCCCACCCTTCAACTCTGCCGGATAAACTTGCCCATCCGGGGTTTCAATGCGGTAGGGCTGTCCGGGGGTGACTACATGGCTATTGGTCAACACCGTATAGACCTGATTTTGGCCATCTCCTTGGCGACTAATCAAGGTTCCCGACCCTCGGTTATCGCCACTCAACACCTTCACGGCGATGGAACGGGCGATTTGTTGTAGCTGTTCCGGGGTATAAACCTGATTAGTCACTGTTGCGGTTGGGGAGGAACAACCACCGAGATATAGGGCTGATGCGGGAATTAGCCATAAGCCCAAGCTAGTTAGGGATGTAATTAGGGATAAAGAATGGCGATGCATGATCTGTATATATATATGTGTATGTTGGTAGATCCCCCCAACCCCCCTTAAAAAGGGGGGCTTAAGAGTTGGCAGGCGTAGACGTAGTAGACGTAGACGTAGGGTGTGTTAGGCTGGCAAATAACTTAAGGCAAAAACAAATAACCTTTATTCCAGCCGTAACGCACCACACACAACAGATAAACTAACAATTATCTTCGTGTCCTCTGTGTCGAAAGTGGTAAAAAAAAGTGGATTCCCGCATTCGCGGGAATGACAGAGAAAAACGCGGGAATGACAGAGAATGACGTAGGGTGTGTTAGGCTGGCAAATAACTTAGGGAAAAAACAAATAACCTTTATTCCAGCCGTAACGCACCACACACAACAGATAAACTAACAATTATCTTCGTGTCCTTTGTGCCTTTGTGGTAAATCCGTAGGGGCGCAATGCTTGCGCCCCTACTTGTGCCCCTACAGATTCTGCCAAGCTTCTTCCTCCAGATGAAAATAGTCTTCGGCTAAATTGAGGTCGCGTTCACTTCGCTGAATTGCCCCCTCTTTTAACTGTTGTCTCAGAATTTCTTTTTGTTTTTGGGCAATATAAGATTTGACCGCTTCGTTAATTAACTGACTACGATGACTGAGAATTGCTTCAGAACTTTCGCTGATTGGCGTAAACCGATCTATCAGTTGAATAGTTTCTTCCGGTAAGGCAATCTGAATAGATTGATTCATCGTGGTTTCCTCTATATATATGTGTGTATATATATGTGTGTGCTGGGTTGGGGGTTGGCAGCGGATGGGATGGGGGTTGGCAACGGATGGGTTGATGGTTGGCAACGGATAAACTAACAATTATCTTCGTGTCCTCTGTGTCGAAAGTGGTAAAAAAATGGATTCCCGCATTCGCGGGAATGACAGAGAATGGCGTATATCTTCGTGTCCTCTGTGTCGAAAGTGGTAAAAAAAGTGGATTCCCGCATTCGCGGGAATGACAGAGAAAAATTGTGTATAACGCGGGAATGACCGAACTGGTTACTCAACCGGGGCATTGCGGATAAACTCCTCAATATCAACCTGGATATAAACTTGCGAATTTCCCGAACTATGACGCATTGGCCCCGTAGACCGACCCTTGAGAACTTCCCCCAACTCTGTGGCAAATTGCCGAGAATCATCGGAAGGTCGCATTGTGATCAATAAATCCGCGCATGGCCCACCATCTTGCAATGCCGTACAAACAGCCGGTTGATTATTCCACGTCCCGTTGGTAATAAAGTTTAGAGTTCCGTTCTCGTAAGCTGTCTGGAAGCGAGGAGAAACTTCATCGCAACGAGATTTTGGATCCCAATCTGACCCGCTAAAGTATTCCGTTGACCAGCGAATAATTGCCCGTTTTTGCCCTCCGGTAAAGGCATAAGTGGTGGGCAACCGCTTGTCCGCCGTTTGGTCATAGCCTTCGCGACAGATAAACTCCGTCCCGGTATCGGATTTTGTCTCTTGGGCGGTGTATTGACTAGAAGTGGTTGGTTTGCTACAGGAAGCGACCAGCAAACTGGCGATAGATACTGTTCCCAAAAGTTTGATATTCATAGGGAGTCCTGCTAAATGCTTGTACTATTTTAGCTACTGAATCAAGACTTAATATCCGCCGGGGGATTAAAGGGCGAAGCATGACCGTATATAGGTTATCGCTGAAAAGCAGAAATCTACTGCGGTCATGCTTTGCCCCTACAGGGTTAGGGCGAAGCATGACCGTATATAGGTTATCGCTGAAAAGCAGAAATCTACTGCGGTCATGCTTTGCCCCTACAGGGTTAGGGCGAAGCATGACCGTATATAGGTTATCGCTGAAAAGCAGAAATCTACTGCGGTCATGCTTCGCCCCTACAGGGGTACGGAAAAACATTGCCCTTACAAATTGCTATTAGTCACCTACAGCCGAGATCCGGTAATTTCCAGATTCGCCGGATTCAGCCGATCGCGCAATTACCGTATAATTCCCATCTTCCGGTAAAGTTATCTCAATTTTGGCGGTAGAATCTTGGGTAGAAATATCATCATTGAAGGCTAATTCTTTGCCCTGGCGATCGCGCAATACCAGATAAGGGTCGATTTGATTGCTGGTCATTTCAATGGTGACGGTTTGCCCTTGTTTCCCGGCAATCAAGTAATAGTCTGCATAGGTATTGATGTTTTGGGCTAAGTCCATGTAAGTGCGATCGCCTTCAGTCAAACTGCCCTCAATTGCTACCCCATTTAACGGTAATTTTTGCCCGGATTTATTCATAATTAAAAATAACCCTGCCCCAACTCCTACTGATATGCCCAATATCCCCAATAAAATTAATCCCCAAGGGCGTTTTGGTGGGGGTGGGGGCGGTGGTGATGGTTGCGTTGTTATTGCTGGTTCTAGTAAAGCTTTTACTGCCGTTAATGCTTCCTTGGCTGTGGCATAGCGTTCTTGATGATTAAACCGCACCATCTTCTCTAAAATATAACCCAAAGCTGGGCTAAATTTTGCCTGATTTTGCCAGACTAATTCATTATTGCTATCGGTTGGTAATTGCTTTAATTCTGAGTAACTAATCCCCGTTAAAGCTTGAATAGCAATAATTCCCACCGCATAAATATCACTGCTTAACTCTGGTTTTCCGATTAATTGTTCCGGTGGGGCATAACCAGGAGTATAAATGACACTCGTGGGATTACTCACCTGAGTCACCACTTCTTTAACAGCCCCAAAGTCAATCAAAAATAAGCGACTATCTACCGTTCGGAGCATAATATTATTGGGGTTAATATCCCGATGAATTACCTTGTGTTGATGCACAACTTCCAGGGGTTCCAGAATATCGATTAACAGTTGAATTACTTTGTCTTCCTGCCAAGGCTGACCGGGCAATAGTTTATGTAACAAAGTATGTCCCTGAATATAGTCTTGAACCAGATAAAATTCGCCATTGTCCTGTAAATACGCTAATAACCTAGGAATGCGATCGCACTTTTGACCCAAATTTTGTAAAGCTTTTGCCTCCCTTTCAAACAATTCAAAAGCCTTTTGTAAAGACGCTGGATCTCCTTTTTGGGGATAAAGTTGCTTAACCAAACAATTAGGATGTCCCGGTAGCTTAGTATCTTGGGCAAGATAGGTTTTGCCAAAACCACCTTGGGCTAATTCTTGGGTGATTTGATAGCGATCATCTAATAAGTGTCCAATCATGGGTAATCTAAAAAATACTTGGTTTAGTTAACATTACATTATAACATTACACAGTTATCTGTGTACTATAAATATCCGGCGTAAAATAAAAATGATGAAATATCACCGTGTATCTAGGTTTATGCGGTGATTTTTTTACATTTTTTGTTTTTATGTTACATTAAAACAAATCTTATTGTTAATCTAAACTTTTAATAAATTTTAACAAAAAAATAAAAAAATAGCTAAAATGATTAATATATGGTAAAAAATAATTTATGGTGAAAATTTGGTAGGTAATAATATGGTCACACAATTACAGCCCCAAACCGATACCCAAACCGATGCGGAAATCATTTATCCTGATAGTGACGGACAACCGATCGCCGATAATACCATTCAATTTCGTTGGCTGACAGTAATTCAGTATAATTTAGCCTGGTTATTTGCCGATCGCCCTGATGTTTTTGTGGCCGGAGACTTACTTTGGTATCCGGTAGAAGGGAATAATAAACTACGCCAAGCCCCCGATGTAATGATAGTTTTTGGAGTAGAGAAAAAAGACCGTGGTTCTTATCAGCAGTGGAAAGACAATAATATCAGCCCTCAAGTGGTATTTGAAATTTTGTCTCCGGGCAATACGGCCAAAGAAATGAACCGCAAATTATTCTTTTACAACCGCTATGGGGTAGAAGAATATTATCTCTATGACCCAGACAGCAACCATTTAACTGGATGGCTGCGTTCTGAAGAATGGCTGGATGTGATTGATGAAATTAATGGCTGGGTTTCCCCGCGTCTGGGAATTCGCTTTGAACTTACATCAGATACATTAATATTATATCGTCCAGATGGTCAACCTTTTGCGGATTATATCCAAGTTCAACAACAGTTAGTTGCCGCCGAAAATCGGGCAGCTATTGCTGAGGAACAACTGCAACAAGAACGTCAGGAAAAGGAGATGGCGATCGAACGGGCTAAACGGTTAGGACAGCTACTCCGAGAAGCCGGAATCGATCCTGATAGTAATTCTCCCGCTTAGTTTGTCTATTTGTTCTATATTCCTCATTCCTCTTTGACGTAAATAATCAGGTGCGTTACGGCGGTCAAATACCTATAATTCTTGTTGATTATCAATTGGTTTCTGACCGCCTAACGCACCCTACCTGACTACTTGGTATAATTTAAATTTCCATGAATCAAAAAAACCGATCGCAGATAAAACGCGATCGGTTGAAAAAGAATATAGCGGTTATTATCGGGATTACAGAGGTTTTGTGGATTCCCGCCTGCGCGGGAATGACAGGGTTTTTTTGTACTTCATAACTACAGAGGTTTTCTGGATTCCCGCCTGCGCGGGAATGACAGGGTTTTTTTGTACTTCATAACTCTGACAAGTGCTGTCTATTCTGAATGTCTACAATCAATCTACTGACTAAGAGAACTATGTAAAATCCATTCTTGCAAAATGGGATTAACCAATTCCGGGGCCTCATCTTGAGGACAATGACCTACCCCTGCCAAGGCAATAAACTTTTCTACGGTACGGAACTTAACAAACTGCTTTCCTAATGCGATCGGTTCCCAAGGGTCATCAATCCCCCAAATTACCAACGCGGGACAAGGCAAAATTGGCAATAAATCTTCTGGTAATGGGCCTTGGGAATAGCTAGTAAAAGCCACAAACACATCCACCGCCCCAGGGTCAGCCGCAGGTTTCATCAACAGATCGATCAGTTCATCGGTGACAGCTTCCGATCGCTTATAAGCCTGCCGGAGAACTTTTCGCACTGTTTCCCTGGTCGCAAGCTGCCGAAAAAATAACTGCGCCACCCATTTAACATTGAGAATTTTTTGGGCAATGGGAGCCCCAACGCGGCGATACCAAGGCATTTCCGCCCGTTTTCGGTCATGGAGTAACCGCAAGGAACAATTGAGTAAAGCCACTTTCCGGGCAATTTCGGGATGGGATACTGCCGCTTGCATTACGGCCACACAACCGATAGAATTCCCCACCAGAAAGGCCGAACCACCAACGACTTCCCGGCAAAAATCCGCAATTTGATCGGCCCAAGTTTCAAAGGTATAAGCAATTTCCACTCCTGGAGTGGGTTTAGCCGAACCCCCAAAACCAATCAAATCAATGGCATACACTCGGCAGTGACTTGCCAGGGCGGGGATATTTTTCCGCCAATGTCCCCAGGAGGCGCCGAATCCGTGGACTAAGACTACCCCAGGGCCGGACGACCCCATCTGTTGATAGCAAATATCCCAACCGCGCCAAGTCCAGGTTTTCGCCGGTAAGTTTAAAAGATTAATTTCAGTCTCAGCAGTGACGGTCATTAGCGGTAAAAGGTAATTTTGAAAAGGAAAACAATTGTAATTTGCACTAGGTTGAGCCTAGTATCCTTAACATTTTGTAACAAAATCGGCAATTTTGTTCTTTGTTGTTGGTTGTTGGTTCTTTGTTGTTGGTTCTTTTCTCTGCAAAACGAATATGCTCTCATAGAATAGACAGCAGTGATTTTTTCAGTCTTGGAAAATGGACAACTATCAAAGCCTCTACCAGCAATTACTTAAACTTGATAATCGCAACTATAAAGCTTACAAAGATATTCAAGGTCGATATGAGTTTCCCGATTTTACTCTACATATAGATTATGTTCAGGGAGATCCGTTTGCGGCGCCCAGTAAGTTACGGGTACAGGTGAGTCAGGATATCGCTGGTTTTCCCCCCGAACTGTATCAAAGTAAGAGTCGAGAAGTTGCCCTGCGAGATTACCTGACCCGCGAATTTGCTCGTTGGGCCCAAAAAATGTCAATGCATCGCGGCAGTGGTAAAAGTGGCCAAATTTCCCTAGCCCGGTTGGGGCAAGAAGTGCTCGATCGCACCTCCTGTTTAATCTCCCCTGAATGGATAGAACTGCGGTTTGTGGTGGGACTGCCCGCCAGAGGTAGAACCATTTTGGGGCGTCAAGCGGCAGAAATTCTCTGTGAGGATATCCCTCATATCGTGCAAAACGCCTTAATTTATGCAAAATTGAATGCGGAAACCATCCGAGAACAAGTAGAAACCGTCGAAGATGCGGACTGGCTGCGATCGCAATTATCTAGCCGGGGCTTAGTTGCCTTTATCCCTGATGGGGCTTGCCTTGCCCGACGCAGTGGCGTAGACGATCGCCCTTTACCGGATGCCATCCCCTTTAAAACGCCCCCCACGTTGCGGGTAGAGTTTAACTGTCCCAACCGGGGCAAAGTCACCGGAATGGGTATTCCCCAAGGTGTCACCTTAATTGTTGGTGGGGGATATCATGGCAAGTCAACCTTATTACGGGCGATCGAACTAGGGGTTTATAACCATCTCCCTGGGGATGGTCGGGAATTAATCGTCACCGATCGCACCGCCGTGAAAATCCGGGCAGAAGATGGTCGGGGAGTATGCGGTGTGGACATTTCCCCCTTTATTAATCAACTACCCCAAGGGCAATCCACCAAAGAATTTTCCACCACCAATGCATCGGGCAGTACCTCCCAAGCGGCCAATATTATGGAAGCCCTGGAAGCGGGGACAAAACTATTACTCCTCGATGAAGATACCTCCGCCACAAACTTTATGATTCGCGATCGCCGGATGCAGTCGTTAATCAGCAAAGACAAAGAACCGATTACCCCATTTATCGATAAAGTCCAGCAACTCCTCAAAGGTCATGGAGTTTCCACCATTCTGGTCATGGGGGGCAGTGGCGACTATTTTGATGTAGCGGATACCGTAGTGGCAATGGATAATTACATAAGCGATGATGTCACGGAAAAAGCCCGACTGGTCGCCCAAGAAATCGCCACAGGTCGTCAGTCGGAAGGGGGCAAACAGTTTGGCCAAATTACCCCCCGCATTCCTATCCCAAATAGTCTCGATCCCAGTCGGGGTAAGCGGGATGTCCGGTTAAAAGTTCGGGATGTGGATGAGGTGGCTTTTGGCACCGAAGATATTGACCTAGGGGCAGTGGAACAAATTGTCAGCAGAGATCAACTGCGGGCGATCGCCTTAGCAATGGTTTACGCCAAACAGCACTATATCAATGGCAAAAAAACCCTCCCAGAAATCCTCAATGCGGTCATGGTCGATATTCAGACCCAAGGCTTAGATATTTTAGCCCCCAACCCCCAAGGGGACTTAGCCCTATTTCGCCCCCTGGAATTAGCCGCTGCCCTCAATCGTCTGCGAACCTTACAAGTTGTAGTTAGGCAAACGCCGTAACGCACCGAAAAAACTTGATTCGTAGCACCGAAAAAACCGGACAAATTGTAGGGTGCGTTAGCGAAGCGTAACGCACCGAAAAAACCTTTCGTTCAAAGGCGCTGCTCAAGGGCGCCTTTGATGACTCTTTGCCCAAAAAGTCATCAAAAGCACAAAAAAAGTGATTTTGTCAAGTATAATGCTGCACTTTTATGCAAACATAGAATAAAATCAATGCATTATAATCATGTTTTCTGATCGAGTGTAACTAAATATACGAAATTACTAGAGCAATGCCGTAAACTAAAGCATTATTAATTGGCTTTAATTGTAATCTTTTAGCTACTACTTTAGCTAATAAGTTTACGGGCAGAAATAAATGCACCACAGACCCCATGAGAAGAAAAGCTGTCATTCCCGCGAAGGCGGGAATCCAAGGATTTACGGTGGGGAACGAAAAGTGCAATTAATTATGTTCACCTAATTATTTTATAATCTTCAAATTTTCCAGCGATTATTTTTATTTTTACTTCTTATTTTAATCTAACATATCCCTATAAATTTGAATGTTTAATGATAGTAATCCTCACGTTAACTTAGGTCACATTAATCTAATTGCCAGTCAATACTTATGCTTAACTATTGTTTTTTATTGGTTAAAATTATAGGAATTACGCAAATCTAGAATTTAATCACTATATATATGGTGGGCAATGCCCACCCTACATATAGATTAGCTGCCTAAGTCCTGAATTAGATAAAAATACCGATAATAAATGCAATTATCTCTAAGCATTATTGACCCTTAAAATACTGCATACAACGTCATCAAGGAATCCAGAATAACCTCAGAAATACTATGAATGAGAATCAATGCTTGGGTAAAGTACACTTAGTGGGCGCAGGTCCCGGAGATCCGGGCTTATTCACAATCAAAGGGAAAACCCTTTTAGAATGTGCGGATGTGGTGGTTTATGATGCCCTGGTTAGCCCGCAAATTTTGGCCATGATTAATCCCAATGCCGAACAAATTCATGCAGGCAAACGGCGGGGATTTCATACAATGGATCAGCAAGAAATTACGCAATTGCTGATAGAAAAAGCCCATGAACACGCCATTGTGGTTCGACTCAAAGGCGGCGATCCTTTTGTGTTTGGTCGTGGGGGCGAAGAAATGCAAGATTTGTTAGCAGCAGGTGTTTCGGTGGAAGTCGTCCCCGGAGTCACCGCAGGAATTGCCGCCCCAGCTTATGCGGGCATTCCTTTAACTCATCGAGATTATAGTTCTTCTGTTACTTTTGTCACGGGTCACGAGGCAGCAGGGAAATATCGCCCGGAAGTGAATTGGCAGGCGATCGCCCACGGTTCGGAAACCATTGTCGTTTATATGGGAGTTCACAACCTGCCCCATATCGTCAGTGAATTAACCGCAGCGGGTTTAAGTCCAGAAACTCCCGTGGCCCTGGTTCGTTGGGCCACCCGTCCCGAACAAGAAGAACTGATCGGCACATTAGGGGCGATCGCGCAGCAAGTCGAAGCTACCGGGTTTACTTCCCCAGCGATCGTGGTTATCGGTCATGTAGTCAACTTGCATCAAACCTTAAGCCAATGTCGTCCAGTGGTGTTTGGTTGAAGTAGCAAAATGTAGGGTGTGTTAGGCTGGCGATTAACTTTGACATAAACAATTAACCTCTATTCCAGCCGTAACGCACCATACGGAGGGTGTAGGGTGTAGGGTGTAGGGTGTGTTAGGCTGGCGATTAACTTTGACATAAACAATTAACCTCTATTCCAGCCGTAACGCACCATACGGAGGGTGTAGGGTGTAGGGTGTAGGGAAGAGTGAATAGTGAATAGTGAATAGTGAATAGTGAATAGTGAATAGTGATATTTAGGCATAGCTTTTCACTTGTACGGGCGAATGGCCATTCGCCCCTACGACTTTTCACTTCTCCCCAGGGTGTAGGGTGTAGGGTGTGTTAGGCTGGCAAGTAACTTGAGAAAAAACAATCAACCTCTATTCCAGCCGTAACGCACCACAGGCGGGCAATTCATACCCAAAATTAGCCAAAATTACCCAAAATTACCCAACGCTAACCAAAACCTGAGTCCCTTCAATTTTGGCTGAATAAGTGGCTAATGGTTCAGTCGCAGGCGCATTAGTCACTTCGCCATCTAAAGCAAATTTAGCCCCGTGGCAAGGACAAGAAAACTCAGAAGCCTCACCTTTCCATTCCACTTTGCAACCTTTGTGAGTACATAAAGCATTCAGGGCGACTAAAGTTGCGGTGCTTTGTGGGTTACGGACCACAATCACCTCGGTGTCCGCAACCTTATTCAATAAGAAACCTTTTTGATCCAATTCCGCCACTGACCCCACTGCCACAAACTCATCAGCGGTGGCCACGGTTTCTGGGGCTGGAGGTGCAGCGGTGTTAGTCGTTGGTGGATTGTCCGTGGATCCAGACTCAGAAGCTTGTGAACAAGCGGCGATCGCTACGGGCAAAGAACTCGCGATCGCACCTACTCCCATCCAGCCTAAAAAAGAACGACGTTTCATAATTGTTACTTGTTGTTTGTTGTTTGTTGGTTGGCAGTAATTGATAATTGATAATTGATAATTGATAATTTGTGATTGGTGATTGATAATTTTGTTTAATTGTCAATTATCAATTATTTTGTGCAATATGCCAAAAACTTAGGCAATATCGTAAGATTTCGACTTTAGAATTAAACTTAGCACAAACCAAAATGTTGTTTGAACCCAAAAATCCGGGTTGGTTAACTCGAAACCTTATGTACCAAAAAATACTATTTCCCTTAATCGAAATTCCCCGAAAAGCCTTACGGGGGGCGCTGCGATTCCGCAAGGGCGGACGCGAAAGCGAATCGCACTTTTGGCTAAAGGGGCTAAAGGGGCTAAAGTGGCTAAAATTTATCGGACTATTCTCGATCTGCTGTTTCCTGGTGGTTAGCTGCGGTCAACCCCAACCACAAAGCCGCACCACTGACCCCAATCGCATTACCATCGGCACCACGGAGAAACTTCGCACCATAGATCCAGCGGATGCCTATGAAATTGCCTCTGGAACCTTCCTATATAATATGGGCGATCGGCTTTACACCTACAAAACCGGCACCACAGAAATTATCCCCCAACTAGCCACCGAACTGCCGAAAATTAGCCCAGACGGGAAAACTTACACCATTCCCATTCGCCAAGGGGTCAAATTCCACGACGGTACAGCCTTCAACG
The DNA here is from genome assembly GCF_040564635.1 of Planktothricoides raciborskii GIHE-MW2. NCBI lineage: Bacteria > Bacillati > Cyanobacteriota > Cyanophyceae > Oscillatoriales > Oscillatoriaceae > Planktothricoides > Planktothricoides raciborskii. The sequence goes on along the minus strand of NZ_CP159837.1, from coordinate 2,654,818 downwards.
CTGAAGCAATGGCCTTTTCCCTGCGACGCTTTGCGGAAAATGGCGGATCGCCCAGTTCTTTATTATCAGGAATCATGGAATCCGTTGCAGCCACGGGGGAAAATGAGCTTACGATTACCTTGAAAAAACCCTTTGCGGCCTTTACTGCTTTGTTAACATTTCCCGGACTTTGTGCGGTATCGCCCCAGGCTTATGAAATTGGCCAAGGTAAATTTAAATCAGACAGTTTTATTGGCACTGGACCCTATAAATTAGCCAGCTATGGAACCGATTCGATTAAATTAGAAGCTAATCCAGATTATTGGGGCGAAAAACCCGTTAATCAAGGGGTTGATATTCAGCAGTTTTCTAGTACAGCCAATGTTTACAACGCTTTTCTTACCGGGGCGATCGACCTGACTTACGGCACTTTAGACTTAGATCAAATTGCTAACTTAGAATCCCAAGCCGCGAGTAAAGGTTGGCAGGTAATTTCTGGTCGCAGCAATGGGATTTATGTGTTAACCATGAATCAGAAAAATGCGTCATTAGCTAAACTAGAAGTCAGACAAGCGATCGCTTCTTTAATTAACCGGCCACTATTTCAAAATCGAGTATTTCGCGGCCAAATAGAACCGCTTTACAGCTTAATTCCCACCACCCTAACGGAATTTTATCAGCCGGTTTTTCAAGAAAAATATGGGGATGGGGACATTGCCAAAGTAAAAGCAGCCTTAGAAAAAGCGGGATATTCTGCCCAAAATCCTCTGAAATTAGAAATTTGGTATCGGTCAAATCTGAAAAGTAATGGCGATGTGGCAATGACGATCAAAGCTTTTGCCGAACAGGAATTAGGTGGCGCGATCGCCATTGAACTGAAAAGCGTAGAATCTGCTACCGCTTACAACAATTTGGACAAAGGAGTATATCCGATGTTCATCCTCGATTGGAGTCCAGACTTTTTAGATCCAGATAACTACATTCAACCCTTTTTATCTTGCAGCAAAGGGTCAGCCACCACCGGCTGTGAATCGGGAGAAAGTCAACTTTGGGGCTCGTTTTATTACAGCGATCGGGTCAATGAACTCATTGCCCAACAACGTCAAGAACAAAACCCCGAAAAACGGCAACAAATCTTCAGCGAAATCCAACAAATCCTCGCCCAAGACATCCCATTTATCCCACTTTGGCAAGGAAAAGCATATATCTTTGCCCAAAAAAATCTCCAAAATGTCATCCTAGAACCCACCCAAAGAACCCCATTTTGGACAATTAGTAAACAATAAATGGCAAAATTCTAAAAATCCCCCCTTTTTACGGGGGTTTGGGGCGATCGCTTTTTCCCAAGCATCAAAGAAACCGGGTTTCTTTTGTGAATATCAAGAGTTATCTGTGAAATGCGAGAAAGAAACCCGGTTTCTGCTGTTGGGGCAAAGAAACCGGGTTTCTTTTGTGAATATCAGGAGTTATCTGTGGGATGCAAAAAAGAAACCCGGTTTCTGATTTAAGAAAAACTGTAAAAATTTCTTTATTATTCCCCGCATTGATCATGCTGTGAAAATTCTAGGGTAAAGGTGGTTTGACCATTGCCACTATGGACGGAAATTGAACCGCCCAGATAAGAGACTAGCTTTTTCACTAGGGCTAAACCTAAACCCGTTCCCCCTTGTTTCCAAGGATCGGGAGAAGGAATTCGATAAAATTTTTCAAAGATATGCACCAGTTCTGATTCGGGTATTTCTACGCCGGAATTACTGACGGATAGATAAAATTTATTTTGCTGATTATTTTGCCTACAAGTGGCACTGAGGCGAATCACTTCACCGGGATTTGCCGGAGTGTATTTGCAGGCATTATTTAGCATTTCGGAAATGATCCGTCCCAAGGCAGTGGGATCGGTCACTAACGGGGGTAACTCTGGATCGATCGCGACTTCTAGAATATGTTCAGATTTCGCAATGCGGTATTGAAATACTTCAATAACATGGGGCAGCCAATTTTGCAGTTGAATGGGGATGCCATCGAGGGTGTCTATTTCTGCATCTAGACGCTGTAAATCTAATAGATCGTTAATCAGTTTGATTTCGCGATCGCACTCTACTTGTGCCATTTGTAAATAAGCGGTAATTTTTTCTGATGCTGAGGCGGTGTTGATATTGGTTAAGGTGGAAGATCGCTCTTCCCTATTCAGAGAATTTCCCGTAATGCTGCCAGACAATGCCAAAGAATTTTGCTGTGAAGTGAACATATCCAGCATATCCAAAGCCATTTTAATATTAGCCATTGGCGTGCGTAGTTCGTGACACACCGTACTCAAAAAATCGTCTTTAAGCTGATGCAATCTTTCCAGTTCTTTCACCTGGGTTAGGGATGCTTGATAAAGTTGGGCTTGCCGCAGGGCGATCGCGCATTGTGCCGCCACTTGCTGCACCAGTCTCACCTCAAGATCCTTAAATTCATAATCCGCATCATTTCTTAACCAAAGATAACCTAAAATTACTCTCTCATCCTGTTGATTTAAAGAGTTTTTTGTGGAAATATTGGGTTGATTTTCCCGCTTTTCAGAATTTTTTTTGTTGGTCAATACATTTTGCAGGGGACAAGCCAGAATCGTTTCTGATTCTTGGTTAGGATATTCGGTGATCTCGGAAAATTGGAAACATTCTCCCTTCATTAATTGTTGGTAAAGTTGAGGCATAGACTGGAAATTCAAGGGAAAAAACTGACGATATAACTCGGCTTTTTCTGGTACATATGCCGAAAAATTTTGATTTTTTCCGCTGGCTTGACCCGTTGCCTGATAGGAAATCTTAAAAGTTTGACTTTTAGGATCATAAAGAGATACTTGAGTCAGGTTTACCCCAATCACCTGGGCTAATTCTCGCACCGCTGTTTCGATAATTTGATTGGGATCTAAGCTATCCCGCACTTTATCGGTAATGCGTTTTAGCATAGCTTCAACTTCTAGGGATTTTTGCAATTGCGCGGTACGTTCTTGCACTTGCAAATCCAGTTCAGAAGCCAACTTATGATAGCGTTCTTCACTGCGACGCAGTTCTTCTAATGTTTGCTTACGTTCTACTGCATAGCTAATCGCTCGCGACAGCAAATCACAGTCAAATTTACCCTTAACTAAATAATCTTGTGCCCCTTCACGCACCGCTTGTACGGCTAGTTCGCGATCGGTTAATCCGGTCAGCACTAACACGGGCAAAGATTTCGCCGCTAACACGACCTTTTCTAAGGTTTCCAGACCGTGACTATCCGGTAATGATAAGTCTAATAAAATGACATCAAACGGTTCTGATTTTAGGTGAGCGATCGCCTCAGATAAGCGTTCAACGGCGGTAATTTTATATCTGGATAACTGGGCATCTGCCAAGAGTTCTTCAATCAGATCCGCATCCGCTAAGTTATCTTCGACTAATAAAAGATTGATAATTTTTTTGTTCATGGCCAATTTTATGAATATTTTTCAATTTTTTTAGTGGTTTGATTTTTCTTATTGGACAATTTCCTAATTATTGTTGAATTAATTAAGGATGAATAGACATTTTTGTCAGTTGCTTGAATCTCCAATCAAATCATAAGCTATGTTTATCTAGACCATTTATATAAAAAGTTATTTTTCTATAAATCCTCCAATTGAGTAAAAAGACTGGAAGCACCTGGTATTCGCCAATTTTACTTGAATAACTTGAATAATTTTATTATATCCAATATTTTTTTAGTTGTCACCGAAGATTTGGCTGACCCTTTTAATCAGCGATGAAGGAGAGTGTGGCGATCGCCACCCCATTATGGTATGTTCATTCTAGCCACTAACTTTTGACAAAAAACCATGACATTTAGTATTTATCAGGCAAATAAATAACTCTTGAGGAATTTCTGCCGCTCTAATAATTAAAATATTATTAAGAATTTGCGGCTTTGGCGCCACAGTTTTTTGGATTGGTGGATTGCCATTAATCATGTTTTTTCTACTGATGTAATTGTCAATCATATTATGCCAATCACATTACTCAAGGATATCAGCATCAGCCATCATCGGGTTCAAGAGATGGCAAAACCGAGCGTAAACCAGATTAAATTAAGTTAGATTTTCCTGGGTTAAGCTTGGGAAATCAGTGGAGCTTTATTTATATCATTTTAATGACTAATGACTAGATTTGAGGCAATGTAAAATAAAATGTGGAACCTTGACCGAGTTGGGATTCAACCCAAATGCGACCTTGGTGCCGTTCCACAATCTTGTGACAAACCGCCAGACCAATCCCAGTTCCGGGATATTCATTGCGAGTATGTAAGCGCTGAAAAATTAAGAATATCCGCTCATTGTTTTGGGGATCAATGCCAATTCCATTATCTTCGATCGCAAATAACCAATGATTTTGCCAAGGCTTTGCCGCAATTTTAATTATGGGTCTAACTTCTGGTTGTCGGTATTTAATGGCGTTGCTGATTAAGTTCTGAAATAGTTGGATGAGTTGGGTTTCATCCCCTAAGACTGTGGGCAAACATGGACAGCTAGGGTCGATAAATATTTCCGCCGAGGCTTGCCGAATAGCGACTTTCAGATGTGCGATCGCCTGTTCAAAAATTTCTTGGCAGTTGACGGGCTGAAATTCTTGGCGCCGGGTACTGACTCGCGAATATTTTAGCAAATCATCGATTAAAGTCTGCATTCGTTGAGCGCCATCAACCACATAATGAATATACTTGTCAGCTTTTTCGTCTAATTTTCCTTCATAGCGTTTGGCCAAGAGTTGAGTATAGCTGGCGATCGTCCGCAAGGGTTCCTGTAAATCGTGAGAGGCGACATAAGCAAACTGTTCGAGTTCCGCGTTGGACTGTTCTAGCTGTTTCGCTCGTTCGGCTAATTTTTCTTCTAATTCTTTGCGATCGCTGATATCAATGCAGCAACCAATATAACCGGCCAAATTTCCAGCGGGAGTTTTCCGGGCCACTCCCGTATTCAGCAGCCATCGGTATTCCCCATCACTTCGGCGCAAGCGATACAAGAGTCGAAAGGCCTCCTCCTGCTCGATCGCCCTGAGATATTCCTGTAAACAATGGTCAAAATCCTCTGGATGCATCTGGTTCATCCAACCTTGACCTTGTTCTTGTTCGAGGGTGCGTCCGGTGAACTGCAACCAAGTCTGATTAAAAAAGGTATAGTTGCCATAAGGGTCGGCTAACCAAATCAAGACCGGGGCAGTATCCGCCAGAGTGCGGAAGCGTTCCTCGCTTTCCGCTAAAGCATCAATCGCCTGTTTGCGATCGGTGATATCCCGGTAAATCCCCAAAAAGGCGATGATTTCTCCCGTAGCATCTTGAATGGCATCGGTGCGGAGAAAAATTTGTCGGACAATCCCCCGATAGCTCAACATTTCTACTTCCCCTTGCCAAGAACCTTCTTGGAAGATGGTACTAAAGACTTCCAGGGCGATATCCGGATCTCGATAGAGGATGGGCAGCCCACCGACGGTGGCTAGTTCCGCAGCAGAGAAGCCAAATAATTGGATAAATGCTGGATTGTGATAAGTGGATCGCCCATGACAGTCCGTAATCGCGATCGCATCTGAGGCACTTTCCACCGCTTTACTTAAAAGGAGTAACTGTTCCTGCGATCGCTTGCGTTCGGTAATATCTTCAATAGTCGCCACCAACTGAAGGGCTTTCTCCTGTGGATCTCTAACTAGGGCAACTCGAATCGTGGCGATGATTTCGCTGCCATCTTTGCGAATCAAAGTATATTCTTTTTGCGACTGAGACAGATTGCTTTCTGAGAATATGTTGATCCAAGTTTGAAACCGGGAGCGATCGCACTCGGGAACCAGATCCCCCAACGACATTTTTCTTAAATCCAAAGCAAAATAGCCCAACATCTCACATAACGCCGGATTCACGCTCTTAAAGTCGCCATTGAGATCGCAGGTGGCAATACCAATGGGGGCTGTGGCTAAAGTCCGAATCAATTGTTGTTCGCTTTGGCGCAATTTTTCCTGGCTTTCTTTGAGGGCGGCTTCTCCTTGGATCCGTTCTGTAATATTGCGAGCCACCGCCAAAACTGCGGTGAGAATTCCCGCCTCATTGCGTAGGGGAACTAAAGAAAAATGCAGCCATATGGGTTGACATTTAAGATCCAGTTTTTCTTCTAAGGTAATCTGGGTTTTTGATCGCAAAACTTGGTAAATTTTATTGGCAAGTTCCGCCGCTAAAGGACGGGGAAAAATTTCTTGCACCGATTTGCCGATTAATTTTTCTGGATCGCTGCCTAATTTATGAGCGGCAAAGGTATTCACATAATTAATCGATGTATCCCGATTAAAAATAAAAATCATATCTTGGGATGTTTCCGTGAGAGTGCGATAGCGTTCTTCCGACTCTTTGAGCGATCGCTGGACTTCCGCTTTGTCGCTGACATCCCTTACCATTGTTAAGACTTCATGGTCGTCAATTGCCGCCACTCTAGCTTCATAATCATAGAGACTGTTTTCGCCATTTTCTCCCGGCAAAACTAGCTGATATTCAAACACTTGAACTTTTTTAGTTTCCAAGGCTTTAGCGATCGCTGCCATTTGTTCTTTCGCTAAAAAATAAGGCAGAATTTCCTGGCAATTTTTGCCAATATAATCCGATAAATTATGATAAAACTTCGTGGCGCTATTTTCGCTACATTCCAGATAAGTTCCATCTTTACTCATGCGACATAACATATCTGGAATAGTCTCGAACATCGCTTGATTTTGCGCCCAGGATATTCGCAACATCTCTTCTGCTTTGCGGCGTTCGGTGACATTCGTATAAGTACAAATTAAGCCAATAATATGACCGGGGTAATTTTCAATAGTATCCGCTTTCAGGGCAATCTGCATCACTTTCCCGGTCTGCGACTGCATTGTCACTTCCCCTTGCCAAGACTGACCATTTCTCACGCATTTCAGCACTTCTTCCGCCAGCTTTTTGTCAGTAAAAAGGGGAGAAATTAAGGGACTGTGCCGTAAAATATTTGATAAAAATTTAGGATAATTGCTTGAGGTAAATACCTCAATATCTGGCGATGGATTTAACTGATTAATTTCCTGGCAATCTTTATATTCAAATAGCTGACCAAAGGCAGGATTTTGATACACCACTTCTCCGGTTCGGTTCGCGATCGCGATCGCATCCGAAGCACTTTCAATCGCTTGTTGCATCCACAATAGGCGATCGAATGCTTGTTTTTGCTCGGTGACATCTCGCAAAGAACTTAAATAGGCAATACTATCTCTTTTGTCTTGCTCTTGGCCAACTTTTAAGCTACTTTTTTCCTCCCCAGTCATGGGTTCGATTAAACAATTTTGAGTATAAGTTTCCACCTGAGTCCAGGGAATTTCTACCACCTGCATTTGGGCGATCGCCACTTGCAGATTCGGCAATAAAATTTCTAACTCCGTGATTTCATGGGTAATAATTGGTCGCCCTAACCATTTGCCGATTAAATCTTTTTTAGGCCGCCCAAAAATCGCCGCTCCTGCTGTATTAATAAACAATATATTACCCACTTTATCTAAAATCATCAATCCATCAGCATTCGTATTAATTATCAAATTTAATCGTTCTTGGTTCTCTTGCAATGCTTTCTCTAGGCGGTGTTTATTAGCCACCTCTTTTTTGATTTCTTTATTTAAAATTTCCCAAGAAATAATTAAATTTTTCTTGGAAATATCTAGATTCACATCTTCGGCGTTTCTGATTAACCAATCGAGATTTTCAAAGTATATCTGAATATGTGACTCAATGGTTTTCTGAGCATATTCAGATAAGGAATTTTCCGCCAATTCCCCCACCGGGCGATCGGCAAGCGGATGGCTAATTTTCCGAGCAATGGTAAAAATCCAATCCACTGAGTTAGTAGAACCCCATAAAGGCAACCAGCAAACTTCATACCATTGATGCACAAATTTATTTTTCTGTGATTTATTTTTCTGTAATTTTCTAGCTTCTCCTGACTTAGGTTGTTCCAGGGGAAACAAGAATTTATCTTCAACGGTTTTCCCCGTTTGCACAACTGCCGCTAAGTTGTCTTCCCAGAACTTCTTCAATTTTTCGGGGATATTTAGCTCTTTATTGGTTTTGCCGATTACTTGTTTATTCTCTAAATTTAGCGCTTCTTTCATCGCTGAGTTGATATAAATATATCGGTAGTTTTTATCAAATACCGCCACCGCATCGGCGAAATTTTCTAAACTAGGTTTTACTGATATTTTTTGATCGGCTTGGGTGAGAGTAGCGGATACTTCTGGAATATAGTTAAAAACTGTTTGACCAAACCAAATCCACTCCCAAGGAACTGTAGCGGAATTTTTTACACCATGAATCGTCCAAAATATCTCGACTTTTGAGCCATTTTTACAGATAATCGAGTGAATAAACTTAGCGGTGGAATGCTCCGTGGTGCCATTAACTAATGTTTCCTCTTTGGTAAAAAGACTTTGATACCATTGCCAATCCCCTAATTCCTGAAAATTATTCCCGGTGTCTAAGACCGTTAAGATACTTTTTTCCTGTAAATCCTTCGCTTCATAGCCGGATAATTCCAGAAATGTCTGACTAAATCGGCGAATCTTGCCTTCGGCATCCAAATATAAAATTACATCTTGAGTCATTTGCATCAATTCATCCAAAAAAATCGCATGAGATTGATGCTCTAGATGAAAGTTAGTCACATCTTGGCAAATCAAACATTTGTAAGATTCTTTGTCAGATTCATTGTCTCCCAACTGGATAACAACGGGAATTATTTTAAACCAGAAGCACTGGTTATTTTTTGAGCAAATTTGACCTAAGCAATCTGGCTTTACGTACTGGTTTAATTCATAATTTTTTGCTATTGTATCTTGTATATTATGTTGTTTTATATTATAATTTAGCCAATTAATTAACTGATTTTTTTTAGAAAAGTTAGGCCAATATATTAAAGAAAAAATATCCGTCTGCTTTAACTCTTCAACCGTGTAGCCTAGTTGATAAATTTCCGCCGAATTCACGGCAATAATATTGCCAAATCGATCCAAGAGAAAGCAAGGAAAAGGCAGATGATCGTATCGCTGATTAAATTCGGCTGTTAAGGCGGCTAAGTTGGCCATTTCTTTCCCCATATGCGCTTTTTTTGGCTGATTTTTCGCGGATTTATATTTATAGTTGCTCTGGTCATTAGCCATAATATGCTTACCGATAAGAAACTATTTAAGGTTCAACAAAGGTTCAATAAATGTTCAACAGCAGTTGAAATTGTAGATTTAAGCAATCTATCAACAGCGACTACGAGTTAATCCGAACTCATTATCTATAATATCTGGTTAACAACCAATTTCCAGAAAATTTTGTGGTTAAGTTGTTTGAATCTCGGTGGTTGTCCGGCCAAAAAATTGCTTTGGCGATCGCCTCATCCTACAATAGATCGATTCAACTCCGGAAACCCTAGGTAATAGCCAATGAATGCCGTATTTGCCGATTAACCGATGATTGGCAAAATTTGGCCTACAATATTATCCTGAGACTTTCTCAGTCAATTGCTGATTTTTTTACAAAAATTAACAATAATCCTCTTTTTCACGGTATAAACCAGAAGGAACGCAAATGGGATGTATGACAACTCCGTTGACTTAGCCCGACAACTCAGACAAAAAGCGAGAGAAATATTAAGGATCGCCCAGCAACTCGAACAACAAGCTAAACAACAATCAGACAAAACCGGAAAAAATGTGACAGCAAACCATTTCTCTCCTGGTTATTCTGAGTCCTTGGGTACATAATCACGAATTCTATCAGAGGCAGGTCAGTTTCCTAAAAATACAGAGATGGCTAGATTTCAAAATAGCCAAATTTTATTATCTAGAAATAAGTATCAAACCTGCCATATTCGTTTGCCTGGGTCTGATGAACGTTACCCTGCGGTCTTGGTGGGTCAGGATTATTTTAGTTTGGTTAGAGTATTTTCAGATATTAAGCATATTTTAGCCGCAAAAGCTAAGTTAGAGTGGAATGGCGATCGCACGGTGGTTACTCAAATTATTCAACGGTGTCGCCGAGCAATTCCTAATTTTCCCCAATCTTTTCTCAGTGAATATAAAAGTACCCAATTGTTAGCCAGTCTCCTGAGTGAATATCCGAGTCAGGAGAATTAGAGGGGTTTGGGGGGCTTCTCGTATTCTTGTGGGAGGCAGGGGAGCTAAAAAACCCGCATTTACGCGGGTTTACTTCTGATAGCCACGGGTTTTAAGTCGTGACTATCAAGTGACTATCAAGTGACTATCAAGTGACTATCAAGTGACTATCAAGTGACTATCAAGTGACTATCAAGTGACTATCAAGTGACTATAAATAAGAGCACCAATCACTCCAGCTACCGACGTAGAGTTTAGCGTCGGCAATGCCAGCCATTTCTAAAGATAAAAGGTTGACGCAAGCCGTTACCCCAGAACCACAGTAGACGATGATTTCTTTGGCGGCTTCGATTTCAGTCCAGCGTTGCCGTTGTTCCGAGGCGGGTTTGGCTTTGGCTTCAGGGTCGGTGACATCTTGCCAGCAGTAGTTGACCGCACCAGGAATATGTCCGGCAATGGGATCGATGGGTTCGACTTTGCCTAGATAGCGATCGCGCTCCCGGGAATCCACCAAGGCGACTTCTGGTAAATCTTTGCGGGCTTTTACGGTGTCGATATCCACCACCATTTCCGGCTTTAGCTGGGGAATAAAGTTGCCCGGTGTCACTGTCGGAACTGCTTGACTGACGGGATAGCCCCCTGCTTGCCAGCCTTTCCAGCCGCCGTCTAATACCACCACCCGGTCATGTCCCATGTAGCGCAACAGCCACCACAAACGAGAGGCAAAGGCAAATCGCGAATCATCATAGGCCACTACCAGGGTTTTTTGGGATGTCACCCCTATGCTGGATAGTTTGGCTGCGAGTTGATCCGGATTGGGTAGAGGATGCCGTCCCCCATGTTGCTGTACCGCTGAGGCTAAGTCGCGATCGAGGCTGAGATAATGAGCGCCGGGAATATGACCCGCTTGGTATTGTTGCTCCCCCAGGTTGGGATCTGCCAGAGAAAACCGACAGTCGGCGATCGCGAGTTCAATATTTTCTTTGGCACTATCTGCCAAATGCTCCGAAAGCCATTGCGCCGAAACAATAAAACTATTGTCCATTATTAGATGATTCTTTGGTTGATTCAAACATTTATTTTATCCCAGGAGCGCTTGGCAACGGATTGGCAACGGATGGGGCTTGGCAACGGATTGGCAACGGATGGGGCTTGGCAACGGATTGGGGGTTATTTTATTTTTGGATAGCGATCGCTCGGCAATTGCTAATTAGTTATTGGTTTTAAATACATCGTAATAGTAATTAAGTTTAAATACATCGTAATAGTAAACTGAGGGTGTAGGGTGTGTTAGGCTGGCAATTAACTTGAGGGAATCAGAAACCGGGTTTCTGTGTACTGTTCCTGAAACAAAAAAATGACAACTACTCCTTTTCTGGTCGCCCTTGTCCTCGCTGGGGGCAAGAGTTCTCGCATGGGACGAGACAAAGCCTTAATCCTGTGGGATGGTCAACCAATGTTACAACGGGTTGTCGGGGCGATTCGCCAGTTGCCTTTACTGTCATCGGTTTATATCCTCACTCCCAGGCCCGATCTCTATCAAGGCTCAATTACCGGAGATGTTCAATGGCTGCTAGAATCTAGTCCGGGCAATGGCCCGTTAATTGCCTTATCCCAAGGATTTGCTCAAATCGAGGCGGAGTGGATTTTGCTGCTGGCTTGCGATATGCCCCAATTAGACAGTGGTATCCTGCACCAGTGGAGTCAAAAACTATCGACTCTACCGCCGGAAATTTTAGCTTTGGTTCCCCAGTCGGCAGAAAGATGGGAACCGATGTGTGGATTTTACCGCAAAGAAGCGGAGAAAGCCTTAGAGGTATTTATTCAAGCTGGGGGGCGATCGCTTCAAGGTTGGCTCAAACAAATTCCCGTCAGTTCAATTCCCGTAGATCGAGCCGCCCGCCTTATGTTAAAAAATTGTAATAAACCGGAAGACTTGGCCAAAGACCAGACCGATATCGCGGAAAATTTCCGCCACAACATCGGGCAAAAGTTATGATTTCTTGAATTAATGGAATTGCGATCGCCCCGAAGCCATTCGGGATTGCTTCGGCAGAGGGCAGCGAACATAAATCATCCAACCATCCTAAAATCGCAAGTATTTCTCTGTCCAAGACAAGACACAAGGAAAAAATCTCCACCTAAATCACTCCAGGACCTAGCAACACAAAGGCAGTCCATCACAATATCCATGACAAGAATTTTGGAAACATTTAAGGATTCGTGCTTATAATTTGTACAGGAATCTTTAGGTTCTGCAACAGGTTCTTAATGAACCAATACAAACACAAGAGTGAAAACCGTTTAATCATGGCTCGGATACTTGTCATCGACGATGACCAGGCAATCTCAGAATTAGTGGCTGTCAACCTAGAGATGGCAGGATATGAAGTCGATCAAGCGGAAGATGGCATCAAGGGACAAGCGTTAGCTCTCCAGATTATGCCAGACTTGATCGTTCTCGATCTGATGCTACCTAGGGTCGATGGATTTACTGTATGTCAACGTCTCCGCCGAGATGAACGTACAGGAAATATTCCCGTGTTAATGTTGACGGCTTTAGGTCAAACTCAGGATAAAGTGGAAGGCTTCAATGCGGGTGCTGATGACTACTTAACTAAACCCTTTGAAGTAGAAGAACTGTTGGCCAGGGTTCGGGCACTGTTGCGAAGAACCGATCGCATCCCAGAAGCAGCCAAACACGCTGAAATCCTGAGTTACGGCCCATTAACCTTAGTTCCCGAAAGATTTGAAGCTATCTGGTTTAGCAAAACCGTTAAGCTGACTCACTTGGAGTTTGAACTGCTACATTGCCTCTTACAACGGCATGGTCAAACCGTCTCTCCCAGTGAAATTCTCAAAGAAGTGTGGGGCTACGACCCCGATGATGATATTGAAACCATCCGGGTTCATGTCCGCCATTTGAGAACCAAGCTGGAGAAAGATCCTCGCCATCCTCGCTATATTAAGACTGTGTACGGCGCTGGCTATTGTTTGGAACTACCCAATAGCAATCCAGCGACTCCAAATGCACAAGTTGGATAGGGGCATCCGAGAATTCCAAGCGAGGAAGATCGATAGTGATTCAACAGACCACTGCGGGTTAATCAAAATTCAACAGTCAGCTAAAAATTTTGCAGTACCCATACAGTTAATCATCAAGACAGCTAAGGGTTTTGTTGCCCGGGCTGTCTTGATCGTTTAATCGCCTGGGTTAATCGCCTGGGTTAATCGCCAAGGAGACGGTGGTTACAGTCCTGTGGCTTTAACGGTAGAATCCGGCTGTCCTAGTTCTTGATACCCCAAGGACATATAGTGAAAACTTAGTGCCGCCCGACCAGCATATCGCCCTCTGGCTCAAACTGTTGGGCAGCGCTTTGCCAAGCGGAAATGGCCGCCGCCAAATTGCAAGGAACCTTAATGGGATAGGAATCCCTAACCAACAAAAATAGGATCCATTTGGTTTAAGGATTAGCTGTGACAAAAGTAGCGTTAATTTGAATCCAGGTAATTAATGAGGGAATTGTTCCGGTGGCATATATCAAGGCTACATTGCCATTAGGGTAAAAATCTACTCGACAGGGATAATAAGTGTAATCGTAATACCCCCAACACATTGACATTATATTACTGCTGGGACGACAACTTGAGGGTAATACTAAAATAGTATTATTAGTTCCAGAAGTTCTAATTACTAATCCTCTTATAACAACTAAACTCGAAAACTTATTAACTTGTAAAAACCAGGATGAACTATAATTATCCCATCCTGTATTAAAAGTAACAGAAATTTCACTTATTCCTACTTGTAAATTAGTTCGTGCCGCTGATACGGTACTTGCCCCGGTGCCGCCATTCGCGATCGCAGCTATCCCAGTAATATTGGCAGCATTTCCAGGGATATTCCCAGAAATTTGAGCGCCCGTGTGAGTATGCGATGCGGCGGCAGCGGTACTCGCCCCAGTGCCGCCACCTAAAATCCCCAAAGGCTGACTAAGAGTTAGAGAATTGACCTGTAAATTCCCTTGCGGATTAATTTCATCGTGTGAGTGTTCTATGGCTGCGTACCTTTCCTCGTGGTTATGACTTCTAAACCCTTCTTCGAGAGCCCTGATCGCTTCTGGGGAAATATTATGGGGATTGCTTGCCGCCACGTGAGATGCAAGGTCAGCGGCAGCTATGTCTTTTGCTTCCTGAACTGCCTCATCGGTAAATGTCCTTTCTTGCTCGAAAGTCTCTTTCGGGACAAACGTTAAGTTAGCTTGAGATTTCAGCAAATAAGGGTCTAGCGCAATGCTTAAAGCGTTTGAGTCAGCGATCGCCACGTCAAAGTCTGAAAGTTTTAAGTAAATTTGCGATGCGTCGTCAGACTTTAAATATTGATTGTGGGCATTTTCGTTGACAACATGATCTGCAAGGCTTATTTGAACTCTTGAGTTAATGTATTCACCCAAATTGTTATCAAGGTAGGCTGCATCTCCGAAAATTCCGGTTAAGGATTCTCGGAGCTTGCTAAAAAAATTTGTCTCATACTCTACGTTGTACCAGAAAATCTCAATTGTCGCGTCCATCAACCAATGAGTAAAATCAATAATTAGACAAGTTTGTTGAGCATTTAAGTCTGGCCAAATACAGAGGGTGTATGAATTCAATATGCATTGTTTTCGCTCTTCAACCCTAATTAAATTAATTGCATCAGGGTCTAAAATTTTCGTGGATTCTGGACTTGAGTAAGAGGCATACTGGACCGTACAACCAAGACGCCAATGGTTTGGGGCGGAATTAATAGAACATCCAACTAAAAAAACAAATCCCCGACACCCTATTATTTTTCTAGGGATTTTAAATTGCCATCTTTTATCAGAATTTTTAGGTACAGTAGAAGCAGTAAAATAATTATGGTATAAACGATTAGAGGAAAGATTTGATTCAATTTCATTGGGTGTTATAAGTCCGCCCATAAAACCCTTATTTTCTGGTTTACTGACAATTAATTATCTAACAAAGTATCTAATTCCCAGTGCATTTGCGTGCTCAATCATTTCAGGATTCGGAGTCATTCGCAATTCCTTGTTTCCTCGTGAACCAACGGGATGGACTTTTAAACTTGGAGTAACAAAAGCATAAATATTTTCTAAATATTTTCTAAGAGGCGCTACTGTCAATTCAAAGTCCAAGGCAAAAGGGTCAGGAATGGCGCGATCGATAATGTGGCTGTACATCAATAACAAGTTTGAAATGTCACTCAAAGAGAATGGCAAATTCAACAAAAAGTTTGTTGAAACACCAACCGTTCACCGAATTCTTGAGTATTGGCTGAACCGTGCTTACCTGCTACTGCCTGATGGATCCTTGCAAAAACTCAACGGAAAAGCACTTTATGCCGCTCGTGGTGCAACTATGCGAAAGGTGGCTGCGATGATTTACTCGGAATTGCTGAAGGAATTGTCTGATTAGGATTAACCATAAAACGCCACTGCTGTTTCAAGTGGCGTTTTATAATTTATCAATTATACCCCCGCACTGAGGAATGACTCCCGGCACTCCATTTGTCAGGTTATTTATTCTATCAGCCTGAATTTGACACTAAATATGGGGATTATGCCTCAGTCTGGCAAAAAATAAATGATTGTGAATCTTGGTCTAGGATGAGTAAGAAGATGAGTGAAACACCGAGACTCACCCGATCTGGAGGATTGTGGTTGAGTCTGTCACCTAAAAGTCATTATTAATATTTGGAGAAATTTTTGATCTATGACAACGATTCTTGGTAATCTCGACCCTAACGAAATTATCGGCACGAACCTAGCGAATACGATTCAGGGCCTGGATGGAAATGATACCCTCAGAGGACTCTTAGGGGATGATCTGCTTAATGGCAACCGAGGCAATGATTTGCTGTTTGGGGGCGAAGGAAACGATCTCCTCTACGGGGGTAGAGACGATGACACCTTATTTGGGGACGACGGAAATGACACCTTGTTTGGTGATTTAGGGAATGATTTACTCCAAGGGAATGCGGGAGACGATTTTCTGTTTGGTCTAGATGGTGATGACATCCTCCGGGGTGGCAATGGCAGTGATAATCTATCCGGGGGAGAAGGAGATGACACCCTATATGGGGATATTGGCGATGATTTTGTCAATGGCAACCAAGGGAATGATGAAATTCTTGGGGGTGATGGTTCAGATACTTTGCGCGGAGGTCAAGGGGATGACATCTTGATTGGTGGATTTGGTGATGACTTTCTTTGGGGGGACAGAGGGAACGATACTTTAACCGGGGGGACTGGGAGCGATCGCTTTGTCTTGCAATCACTGGGACGAACCTTAATCACAGACTACGACGATACCGAAGATTTTCTGGTGATTGATGAAAACGATATTAGTTTTGACGATCTCACATGGGCATCTGCCACCACCATTAGTCGAGATAACAGCTTGGTTGAAAGTACCGTTTT
Organism: Planktothricoides raciborskii GIHE-MW2; assembly: GCF_040564635.1. Lineage (NCBI taxonomy): Bacteria > Bacillati > Cyanobacteriota > Cyanophyceae > Oscillatoriales > Oscillatoriaceae > Planktothricoides > Planktothricoides raciborskii. The sequence continues at coordinate 2,638,227 of NZ_CP159837.1, read as the reverse complement.
CTCCTTAAAAAGCACCGGAAAAGTCATTGCCATCCTCGAAGGAGTTTCCTCCAGGGTAATTGATGTTAATGATTTTCTCACCATTAATGGTCAACCCGTGACCAGCAGTGGTAGTGGCACGAATAACACTCAAACCCCAACGAACACCGGGAATACTAATCAGCAAGAAGATATCAACGATTTAACTGAAGCTGAGGATTTGGGGACTCTCAACGGAACTCTAACCATTGACAATGGTTCTCTGAGTGATTCTAATATCGCCGATATCTATCGATTTAGACTTGAATCCGATGCCACTTTTAGAGCGGTGATGAATAACTTAAGTGCCAATGCGGATATTCAACTAATTCAAGACGACGGTAATGGCATAATTGAAGAGGCTGATATTCGCAAATCTTCTGAGAACACTGGCACCCTTGCCGAAAGAGTTGAAGATCCTTTAACAGCGGGAGTTTACTATGTCCGAGTTTTACGAGTCGAAGGGGATACAACTTATGATTTGACTTTGACGGTTTAGAATATATCTCCCAATTTTCCCAATTTAATTAGCGGATAAATTACCGGGAAATAATCGGGTAAATAATATTTACCTAAATATTGACCTAAGATTTACCTTTGATTGTTAGCCATTGGCATTTTCAATTAGAGACGTTCAATCTGAACGTCTCTAATTGACTGAAAATTAGACTGAATTTTTTCAGAACATGATGCTGTAATAATCATCGGTAGGTTCGGGAGGATAAACCACCCCAGTTCTAAGAAAATTCAAATACTATTTCTCCGCATTATTGTCCAATAAATTAGAGGGCGTTTGGCCAGCTTCCAATAATAATTCATTGGCTTCTTCTTTTGAGAATTTAGCCAGCAGAGATTGTAAGCTGCCTCGATATATATATGGCCATCCACCGGCATTCTCTATGTCTCTTAATAAGTTATAAAGAGCTTGACGATTCTCTGGTAAACATTCTTGAAAAACCCCATCTCTAATTTCTTTGTGCAGATTTTCCAGTAGGCGCAAAAGAGATAATATTGCTTCAATATCTCCGGCATTTTCTTTGGCTAATTTTCTGATTCTTGTGGCCACTTTATCCCACTTATGGTTAAACTTTTCCCAGTGCAGTTTCTCCATATCAGTCATAATATAAATCCTCCTATAGCTTGATTTTTTTGTCAAATTCAGCTATTACCACTAAGTTTTAAATAGCTAATTTCAATCAGTTCACATGAACCGTAAAGTCACAGAAAAATCTGGTAAAAATATCTCTACAAATATTTTCTACAAATATTCTCTCCAAATATATTTAGGTTCTATTTAGGTTCGGTGAGCCATTATCCTCAAAGTCCGATGATGGATTTTCGTTGTCCCCAGGTCAGGCTGCGATCGCCTGAAAAACCCTGCTTCAACAAAATTTTCCGTCACAATCCGGGTTGATCCCGGAAAAAAATGCCTAGATTCCTAGATGCCTACGATTGTCGTGACATATATCAGACAAAGCACAAACAAATATAACACAGCTTAAGCGGGGTATATCGCCGTCGGCGCATTAATGGAATCGCGATCGCCTTTGAGAAAACTGCCCAGTCTCTAAAATTTCATCACTTTCACGATCGGTGGTAAATTGAGACAATCAAAATAGACAAGATACTCCATCAGATAGAATGTTGCCGGTTTTTCGGTAAAATGCTGTAGGGAATCTTGAAAGCGATAAAAGTTAAGTCACTCTGGGCAACCGGGCAGCTTTTCAACTGGGATCGCTGCTCCGAGAAAAATCAGGACATCTTTTCTGGTGACAATTGTCCCTACAAGGTGGCCGATGATTCATCCATTCGGGAAGGCTCTGCGCTCTCTGTCTGGCGCTAGGGTTGTGGATAGCTCGCGGGCGTTCATTTAGCTGGAAAATTCTCTGAAAAGCCCTTCTGGGTGCCGTTAAGATTGTTATATTTTTGAGATTGAGGTTGAACATGAGGTATCGCGCTGTAATTGCTGCACTTCTAGCACTGTGTTTAGGTGTGTTAACTGCTTGTAGTGAAGGTCCGACCGTCAGTAAGGATCAACTGACTTATGAAGATATTGTCAATACTGGACTTGCCAATAATTGTCCTGAGTTACCAGAAACCGCTCGCGGTTCCATTTTTCTTGATCCTAACCAGTCATATATCCTCACCGATTTGTGTTTACAGCCCAAAGAATTCTTCGTTGAGGAAGAAACGAATAAGCGCAAACAAGAGTCTGAATTTGTCCCCAGTAAATTGTTGACTCGCTACACCACCAGTCTGACCCAAATCAGCGGCCCGTTGAGCATCAACGAAGATCGCAGCCTCACCTTCTATGAAGAGGATGGGATCGATTTTCAGCCAACCACGGTGGTGCTTCCCGGCGGTGAGGAAGTTCCTTTCCTGTTCACGATTAAAAAACTCGTGGCCACCAGCCAGCCTGGAATAGACACTATTAACACTTCTACCGACTTTGAAGGCAAATTCTCTGTTCCTTCTTATCGCTCTTCGGCCTTTTTGGATCCCAAGGGTCGCGGTGAAGCTACCGGCTACGATAATGCAGTCGCAATTCCGGCAGCCGCAGATAAAGAAGAAATTGCCCGCAGCAATATCAAGCGTGCCCTGGGTGGTAGTGGGGAAATTTCTTTGAAAATCGCCAAGGTTGATGGTCGCACTGGTGAAATTGCCGGTATCTTTATCAGCGAACAAGATTCTGATACGGACTTAGGCGCTAAAGATGCTGTGAAAGTGAAGATTATTGGTCAGTTTTACGGTCGGGTTGAACCCAACGCTTAATTGAGTTTGGCTACCTTTCTGGGATAAAAACCCGGAGATAGGTTGTCTTTCCTGCTGCATCAAATGTTTTTCTAATTTACTGCCATTCAATTGGCATTGTTATAGATTGCAGGGGGGCTGTGGATGTATGGGGGCCGCGTATTTCTCGGAATGGAAAAACGAGAAATGCCTGGAGACCTTCGATCGCATCTGTAGCTTCCCTGCAATTGTCATTAAATTGGCTAAACATTGGCGAATTTGAACGGATTAACCACAGGAAATTAATAAACCCGTAATAAAATTTCAAATTCCGTGCCTTCTCCTGGCTGCGATCGCATCAGAAATTCCCCTCCATGTTTGGCGGTGATAATCCAATAAGAGACGGATAAACTGGTTTCTTTTTCCACGCGGCGATGATTGCCAGAAAACGAAGCATAGAGTTGCGCCAACTTCTCGGAAGACATCCCCGCTCCATTATCTTTAATTTTAATCGACACCCAGCGATCGTCAAGTCGATCCGGCATTTCCCCCGATCTAGAGATAATAGTAGTGGTAATATAAATCTGAGACTTGGATAAGGTTTGCACCGGGTTTAAATAGTCGGTTTCGCTAAATTCTTGATCGAATTTCTGATTCACCTCTTGATTAATCAGTCCATCAATGGCATAACCCAGAATATTGATAAAAACTTGATTCAGTTGTCCGATATAGCAAGAAACTGGAGGTATGTAACCATAATTTTTGACGATTTTTACTTCTCCACTTAACCGACTTTTCAGTAGTAACAGCACACTATCAATGGCCGCGTGCAAATCAGCCGGTTTGGGATAAACTTCATCCATATGGCAAAAATTTTGTAAGCTACTAGCTATATTTTTTAAACGTTCGGCGCCATTTTTGATACTATCTAAGGCTCTGGGTAAATCCTGCTTTAAAAAATTGAATTCAATTTCTTCCTGGAGGGCGGCAATTTCTTCTGGTACATTGGGCAGGAATTGCTCATAAGCCCCCATCAACTCAATTAAACTTTGAGTATAGTCGGTGACATAAGTTAAATTTCCCCAAATAAAACCTACGGGATCTAATATTTCATGGGCAACGCCATCTACTAAACGACCTAAACTGGCCATTTTCTCCGTTTGAATCATAAGGGTTTGTAAGTTTTCAAACCGTAACTGCGTTTCAATGCCGCGAATTTGCCAATAGGCAATATTTAACTCACTAATATTTAATAAGTTGTAGGCACCGGATTGCATTTTGACGACAATGGGTTCTGATAATAGTTGAGGCGATCGCCGCAAGGCTAAACGCGCTGCGGATAAAATAGAGGTTGTATCGCTCAAAATTAATAAGTCAGTGCGGGCATAACTGTAGATTAACTGCACCGGGGCATTTAAAAAGAGATCGATCGCTCGCGGTCGGATTAAATATTCTAATAATCTTTGGCGAGAAATCATGCCAAAAAAATCCCCATTTTCGACTAAAATCGCTCCGGGTAGGAGGGGATGTTTCTCAAATATCTCCGTAATTTGATAACAGAGGGTATTGATTTCTACCTGAAACGAATATAAAGGCAAATCTCTGAGGAGGGAAGAAATCCCTAAGTCGCGATCGCCTAACTCGTTTAAAATCGGTGGTGATAATTCAGACTCAGATTTTTTAGCCACAACAAAACTCAGATGCGGGGACAAATTGACATAGACAGGCTACTTAAAAATAATTCAGGGTTTTTTTGAGGAATTCAGGTTTAAGGGTTTCAGGACAGACATTTGGCGAGGTCATGCCTAAGTCCTGTGGAAAAAACGACTAATCAAACCACCAATCACAGGGAAAAATCTGGTCTAATTTGGCGATGGCATTTCAATTGCCGAATTGGGAGACTGCGATCGGGATGGTTTTGCACAAATCTGATCTAGCTTAACACGCGATCGACAGAGCGCCACCCCACGGCAAGACTCCAGAAACCGGGTTTCTGGAGTCAGCCTTTGCCACCCCACCCAGAAACCGGGTTTCTTTAGACTACCTTTGCCACCAACCAAGTAGGGGCGAATGGCCATTCGCCCCTACAGAGAAACCCGGTTTCTTGCCCCGGTTTCTCGCCACCCCACGGCAGGACCCCTGAAACCAGCACCCCAGAAACCGGGTAATTAACGTCAACCTCGGCCACCAATCAGGGCGAAGCATTCGGATTAAAAGTTTTCTGTTTATTCCATAAATTGTCGCCCGAATGCTTCGCCCCTACACCCCACGGGAAGACCCAAGAAACCAGAGACCCCAGAAACCGGGTTTCTCTCGTCAACCTTTGCCACCTCACCCAGAAACCGGGTTTCTTTAGACTACCTTTGCCACCAACCAAGTAGGGGCGAATGGCCATTCGCCCCTACAGAGAAACCCGGTTTCTCGCCCCGGTTTCTCGCCACCCCACGGCAAGACCCAAGAAATCAGTTTCTTGAAGAAACCTGGTTTTTCTGGTTTCTGAGGCTAAAATAGGGGAATACATCCTCAGATTACTGACTATGTATTGGCAATTAGAAACCTTGTCAATACATATATGCGGGGAAAAATCTGATAAAAAAAAGGACAAGGCAACAGCCAAGTCCTTTTTTTTAGTAGGTAGGGCGGGTGGGCTTTTACCCACCTTACCCTTAGAGTCCGTGGGTAAGTCCAACTCCGGTAAATTTTTTCGCCAACTGCCGGAATGTGTGTTATAATCCCGAACATATATCACCTCTGATGCTTTAATCTCTAATTCCGCAAGCTTTAAAACCAAAGTGTTGAGCAACAAAGCGTTGAGTAACAAAGCGTTGAGCAATTTTAAAGTGCAATAACCAAGACTCGGAGCGAGTTTAAGTTTTTGCGGCCTTGAGGCTTACCATGCCCTCGGTTGCTCCTAATCACCTCTGATGCCGTCAGGCGTTAAACACTCCTCTGGGATGTTGATTCTTTCTCTGAGTTAATCCACTTTGATGCCGTCCGGCGCTGAGATGAACATTAGGAGACATATAGATATGGCATTTTTTTCAAAAAATACGATGTTTTATAGTGCAATAGGCGAAATTGAGCCTTTCGTGGAACTGAGTTTCCCGGTGAGAGGGCGATCGCTTCCTGCGGATCACGGATATGGACTCTATGCTGCCTTGGTTCACCAATGCGAGGCTTTTCACGAACAAGAACAGCTTCAAATTCTGACTATTCCAGGAATTCCCGATCGCGCAGGCAAGATTTTGCTGACCCAGCAATCTCATTTGCGGATTCGAGTCCCCCTGAGTCAAATTCCCCTCGTATATGCGATCGCAGGTAAAAAAATTCGGATTGGCATTCATCCCGTAGACATTGGCATTCCGGCAGTTTCCCTCTTGCGACCCGTCTCCACCCTGAAAGCGCGAATTGTGGTGCTCAAAGGATATAGTGAACCCGATGTTTTTTTAGCCGCTGCACAACGTCAGCTTGATGCTTTGGAAATTAGCGGTCAAGTTTCTATCCCTTTACAACGTGACGGCAAATTTAGTCGAAAAACCATAAAAATTAAACGGCATCAGATAGTGGGTTTTACCACCAAAATCAGTAATTTAAGCAATGAAGACTCTTTAAAATTGCAACAATTCGGTTTAGGGGGTCGCCGAAAAATGGGTGCAGGAATTTTTGTCCCTTCTGATATGTAGGGGTCAACAGCCTTTGACCCCTACATGGGAAATATTCCCTCTTTCATTAGCATCCTATGCATCCTATGCATAGGATGCATCCTCTTCCCAGTTCCCAGTTCCCCGTTCCCTATTCTCTAATGAAATCTAAAGAATTTAAAAGACTATTAGCAAAATCTCTGCCTCTATCAAAAAAAGAGGAAGATTTACATCCAATGGCTAAAGGCGCCGCCACTTATACCGGACATATTCAAGCGGTGATGAATTCCGCTGATGTGTTATTAGAAAAGTTAGGCGCAACCATCCTGAATCAATTAGGTTTACCAGAAATAGACCGAGAGTATTTTCACAATACAGTCCGGTTGGGGGCTTATCTCCATGACTGGGGCAAAGCCAATCAACATTTTCAGGAAATGGTTTATTTGAAATCTCTCGATCCGAAATTACTGGATGAAAAAAATCGTCAATATAGAAAGAAAATAGAGAAATCAAGTAAAGAACATATCGATCGCCAAATGATTCGCCATGAAATTATTAGTGGAATTTTAGCCCTTGGCGTTCCCAGCATTAGACAATGGTTAGAAAAAGCGCCCAATACGGATTTAATTGCAGCGGTTTGGGCAGCAATGGGACATCATTTAAAAATTGGTCTGAATAAATATAAGCAACCAAACGGCTGTATTACCGAACTGATTCCGGGAACAGGAGAAAAATTAGAAATTTATACTCACCATTCTGATTTTAGCACTATTTTAAAAATGGGTAAACAGTTAGGGTTGCCTGCTGAGTTACCAAAATTGCCAGAGGAAACTTGGACAAAATCTCAAATTCAGGAACAACTAACCAGACTTAAGCGAGAATTTATTGATATTGAAGAATCTATAAAAGAGCAAAAAGACTGGCAAAGACAAAAATTTATTGCCGCAGTAAAAGCCACGGTGATGGCGGCTGACTTAGCCGGTTCTGCATTACCTGCCAAGGGATATGAGATTAAAGACTGGATCGCACAAGTTTTAGACTTAGTATTATCCGAAACAGAGATTTCTCAGTTATTAGAACAACGGCTAAAAGGACAAATGCTGCGTCCTTTTCAACAACAAATTGCCACAACCAAAAACCGCGTAACTTTAGTCAAAGCTGGCTGTGGAACGGGTAAAACTGTGGCGGCTTATGCTTGGGGTAAAAAATGGGCAATAGGGCGAAAATTATTTTTTGGCTATCCCACCACGGGCACCGCATCTCAGGGTTATTTAGATTATGCCGCTGAAACGGAAATCGAAGCCCAGTTAATGCATTCTCGTGCAGAAATTGATTTAGAAGAAATATTATTTTCTCGCGAGTCTGAGAACGAACCAAATGAACATGATGCCGAGGGAATTAATTCTCGGCTGGCAGCATTCGCTGCATGGGAAGCCAAGTTAATCGTTTGTACCGTTGATTCTGTATTGGGGCTAATTCAAAATAACCGCAAACCTTTGTATTCTTGGCCAGCAATTTGTCAATCAGCTTTTGTGTTTGATGAGGTTCACGCTTATGACGATCGCCTATTTGGGGCATTGCTGCGATTTTTGCAGACATTTACCGGCGCACCAATTTTATTAATGAGTGCCAGTTTTACCGAGGGGCAATTAGCGGCTATTCAGCAAGTTATGGATGAATTACAGGAGGAAATCCAAATCATCGAGGGACCGCAAAATTTAGAAACGATTCCTCGGTATCAACTCCAGAAAATTCAGGAAATGCCGCAAATTTGGCCAAGAGTTATCGAAACTTTGGCTAACCCGCAAAAAGCAGCCAAAATTCTCTGGGTGACGAACTCGGTACAAAGTTGTATTGATTTATATGGTCAGGCAAAAAAACAATTGACTGAACATTTGCCGAATTTGCCAATTCAACCGCTGATTTATCACAGTCGCTATCGCTATAAAGAGCGTTTGGAAAGACATAAAGAGGTAGTGGAGGCATTTAAAGGAGATTCTCCAGTTTTGGCTATTACCACGCAAGTTTGCGAGATGTCTTTAGATTTAAGTGCGGATTTACTAATATCTGCGATCGCCCCTGCTGCTGCCTTAATTCAACGCTTGGGACGACTCAACCGCTATGTTGTCATTGATGAAATTGACAATGTGCGTCTAATGTCCGGCGGTATTTGCCCAGCCATTATTTATGATTGGGAAAATGTAAAACCTTATAAAAAAATAGAACTTGCCACAGGGAAAAAATTACTGGAAAATTTGGCTGGTTTAGCAATTTCTCAAGCTGATTTAGCCCAAGTTGCTGCTACCCTTGACTCTACCCAACCAACCCCCGTAGAGTCTAAATGGTTACACGGTCATTGGTGTAATCATTCAGATTTTTTGCGCGATGCTGGTTATACCATCACCGTATTACTTGAACAGGATATAGCCAAAATTAAATATGCCGCAAATAAGCGTAAGGATAAATCATTTATGAAAGAAGCACAACGTTGGTCAGTTCCCATCCGAATTATGTCCGAATTTAGAACTTGGCGACGAATTGGATTTTATCCAGTTTGTCCAAAAGATGTCATTAATTACAGTGAATCAACGGGGGCAGAAGAACCATGAAAATAGAATTAGATTTAGGCAATCCTAATTTTACTTTATTGCACCGGGCAGGTTTAGCGGGTTTGTGGATGAGTTTACGGCAATTGGGCAGAGAAACTCAGGTAGAAAATCGTCCCGGTGGCTTGGATTGGCAATGCGATCGCCGTCGAGTGATTTTATCTTGGAACGGCAATGATTTAGAGGTAATGAATTGGTTATTGCAAGAGTCATTTCAGTTAAAAGATGGGGTGATTTGCCTGCGAGGTTTGGACAGCAAAACAATGGATATTCAAAATCAGATGATTTTGCACCAAGGAATTTTAGGCACGTTCTTACAGCACAATAAAACTCACACAAAATTAGGCAATGAACAAAAATCATTTCAACTTGATGAAGAACATCCCCCTCTGGTGGTACAATATAAATCATTGAGTGGTTATGTGTATCAAGAATTTGCTAAAAATTTGTGCGATCGAGAGGGAAACTTATCAAAAGAACCGCTAAAGGTGCCAGGGTGGTTAAATCCTGGGGCGGTGGTACGGCATACGGCATTTTCTGGGCAGACTAGCTTTGAAGAACCCCCAGAGTTTGCTTTGGTTTTGCTGTTTGCTTGCGTGGGTTGTTGTTATTATATTCTGCGATCGCAATTACGGGATAAACGCGCCCAATATGCTTTGGTAATTCCTGAAGTTCGGGATTTAGAAACCTATGCCAAATATCGTCAACAGTCTAAGTTAAGATTGCAAGGATATCAAGATTTTTATGCTTGTGGATTGGGGGATGCGGGTTTAAGGTTTTTAACCGCTGAAACCACGATAAATATTACCGAAACTTATGGGGTTTCCAGTTGTCAGGTGGTGACATTAGGGACGGTTTCTTGGTCTGCCCAGCAAAAAACTCGTACTGATTTATATTTAGTGAAAGCAGATGACGAAATTTGCCAAGTTTATCAAGATTGTCAGAGTTATTTTCGCGATCGCATTGTCAAGGGAAAAAATGACACCAGTTTTATTGCTCGCAGTTTTGCCAGAGAGATTATTACCGAAAATTTGGTAAAATCTCAGCCTTGGTATTTAGGCTTATCCGACTATGTAAATAGTAATGAGTCATTCCAAAAATTAACCTATGAACGAGAGGGACTATATAAAATGGTGCAAAAGTTAAAACCAGAAACAAAACGATTATTCGTGCAAGCTTGTCACGAATGCCTTTATTTCACTTATGGCAAAGCAAGAGGAAAGTTCAAAGATAAAAAAAATAATGAACTGACTCTTGAAGAAAAAAAAATAATCGAAAGTAATATTAATCGAGAGAATGTAAAAATTAGAACCAGTTTGACTCGGTGTCGCAATGCAGAAAGTTTTCGAGAGTTCATGGTAAAATTTTGGGCACGGGCAGGAAACATTCCTACTTTACGAGAACATTGGAATGAATTTATCGACATGATGACCGGACAAGCTAATTGGAAGGAAACTCGAGATTTGGCTTTGCTGGCATTAGCAAGTTATAAGAGACCGCAAATATTTCAGCAAAATGATAACGATGAAAATCAGGAAGATATCCCAGAATATGATCCGCCAGATATTTTAGATTTGTAAATTAATTTAAGGTAGGGTGTGTGAGGCGGCGACAATCTGTGAAAATCACCAAAAATGTCAGAATCCGCCGTAACGCACCATCTCCTAATTAATTAAGAGGATTTGGTAGGGTGTGTTAGGCGGCGACAATCTGTGAAAATCACCAAAAATGTCAGAATCCGCCGTAACGCACCATGTCCTAATTAATTAAGCGGCGTTAGTAGGGTGTGTTAGGCGGCGACAATCTGTGAAAATCACCAAAAATGTCAGAATCCGCCGTAACGCACCATCTCATAACAATTAACATTGATTGGCTTTAATTCATCAAATAAAGGTGCGTTACGGCGGCAAATTCAATTAACTAAAAAAGCTTAAATTTTTGGCCGCATAACGCACCCTACCAAGGGTCAAGTTGTTAACCATTGTAAAAAAGGAAACGGATATGTCATTTCATTTGTTTGGGAATATTTTGACCGTGTATGGTACAGCAGCGAACAATCGCGGTGAGAATGAAGGCAATATTACCACTCTGCAAAAGTTACTGTGGAAAGGAGAAGTCCATACCACCGTATCCGCAGAAGCAATTCGCTGGGCATTGCGATATTTTTGGCAAAATTCAGAATATGATTTTGAGGTGAATCGGCAATGGCATGATGCGAAAAATGATTATGATTGGCAAAGTCATCATTTTGATGAGTTACTCTATATTGATGATGATGTATTAGGCTTTATGCGGGCTGAAGGGGCAAAAGTTGATGAATCGGATCCGCCAAAAAAAGGCAAAAAACCCCCGAAAGGAACCGCAACCGTAAAACGAGGAGTTTTGGAAGTGACTCGCGCTGTTTCTATGATTCCTTATACGGGAGATATTACTTTTAATTCTACGGGTGGGGCGAAGGGGTCAACGTCACTTTATGGGACAGAAGTTCATGCCACCCGCTATCAATATGGGTTTGCTATGACCCCGGAACGATTGAAAGTTAAAGAGCGAATTATTCCGACTTTAGATGGGTTGAGTTCTATTGGAGAAGTGGGGGGAAATCATGCCCGATTTTTATATGATTTTTCTCCCGATAGTATTGTGTTGCGTTGGACAAATGACTTTTCCCCGCGTTTTCTTTATTGCTTTGAAGAAGATGATGAGGGGGCGATTTATGCCCCAGATTTATTGCGGCGCATTGAAGCAGGAGATATCGAGGCAAAAGAGTTATGGGTGGGGGGCGCGATCGCTCATACTGCTACCGGATCTAAGTTAGATGAATTAGGGGTTAAATTATTTCCTGGGGTGAAAGCAGCGGTGACTGATTTGCAAGCCAGAATTACCAGAGATTTACAGTTATAAATCTCCTGTAGGGTGGGCATTGCCCACCACTTCTTAATTAATTTTACCAAGCCAAAAGCCCCTAAAATCCAGGCTTGTAGGGGCAAAGGTTCTGAAAAATGCTGTATTAGAAAATTTACCAACAATAAAAGTTATGCAATCAATTACTTTAAAAGTTGAAGTTCCGATCGCCTGTTTTCGGCAGTCACGGGCGAGAGAATATGCGGAAACTTATCCCGTGCCACCCCCAGCAACGGTGTATGGAATGCTATTATCTATGGTGGGAGAAATAGACCGCTATCAACATTGTGGTTGTGAGTTAGCGATCGCCCTCATTTCCGAACCACAAATCTCTAGAGTAATTAGAACTTTTCGCCGGGTAAAAAAGCAGGATATCCATGACCCGACTAACGCCCGTCCCGACTATCAAGAGTTATTAACAGATATTCGGTTTATGGTGTGGGTGGCGACGGGAAATGAGCCAAATAAACCCAGTTTAGCGAACCGCTTAGACCAAGCATTTATTAATCCCGCAACGGTGAATCGGTTTGGGGGATTATGTTTAGGAGAAAGCCGGGATTTAGTCAATGCCATTACTCCGGTAAAGTCAGGAGAAGTTGCCGAACCTTTGCGCTGGTTAGTGCAAAATGAAGATGGTTTATTGACTTTGCCTTATTGGGTGGATCATGTGGGTTCAAAAGGAACTCGTTGGCGGCGCTATGACATTTTAGAACCGGCTAATATTTACCAACCCCCTGATATGGCTTGGACAGCGATCGATTTTGATTAAATTTAAGTTTTACCTTAAATTAATCTTTTATTAGGGTGCGCGTTTGCCCCAGAAATATTGAGCGATCGCCTGCCAGAAACCGGGTTTCTTTAGAAAATATCTGTCATCCCACCAAAATTGTTATATAAACCCGGTTTCTTTTTCGCCGTAACGCACCATGTTTCTCCTCATTGAATAACTCTAGAATTTACCGCTGATGCCGTTAGGCGTTGTTAACCTCTAACCTATTCGGTATCTTTATGTTGCAATTACCTAATAATCTCGAATTAAGCCAATCTGATTTAACCAAATCCCACACCATTCGGGTTGCCGCTTTACACGCTTTGGCCTATTGTCCGCGTCTTTTTTATCTGGAAGAAGTGGAAGAACTCTATACCCAAGATGCGGCAGTTTTTGCCGGTCGTCGGTTGCATGAGGAATTGGAAAAAGAAGAAGAAGAAGAATGGGAAGATTTATTTCTCGAAAGTGAAGAATTAGGATTACGCGGACGAATGGATGCCTTGCGAACTCGCGACGGTCAAACTATTCCTTATGAACATAAACGAGGACGCCCTCAGCGAGATGAAAATAAACAACCCCAAGCTTGGGAGTCCGATCGCCTGCAAATTTTGGCCTATTGTTGTTTGCTAGAGTCTGCCCTGGGAATTGCCGTGTCAGAAGGGCGAATCCGATACCACGCGGAGAATGTGCTGATTCGTGTCCCCCTGGATCAAGCGGGACGAACAGCAGTCCAAGACGCAATTCAACAAGCCAAAAAGCTGCGATCGTCCACACAGCGTCCTCCCGTGTGCAGCAACGAACGCCTCTGTACTCGCTGTTCTTTGGCGCCGGTTTGTTTGCCCGAAGAAGCGCGACTAGCCCATAACCCAGAGTGGGAACCAGTGCGTTTATTCCCTGAAGACGATCGCCGCCAAGTGCTGCATATCCTGGAACCGGGAACCGCCGTGGGACGGACTGGAGAACAAATCAAAATTTCTCGTCAAGGTCAGCCGGTAGAAAAAATTCCCGCGCAACAAGTATCTCAGGTAGTGCTCCATAGTTTTTCCCAAATTTCCACCCAAGCGTTGCATTTTTGTGCCGGAGAAGATATCACAGTTCATTGGATATCCGGTGGCGGTCGGTATATGGGCAGTTTTGACAGTCGTCAGGGGTCGGTCCAACGACGCATCCGCCAATATGCCGCCCTCACATCTTCAGAAACTTGCTTAGATTTGGCTAAAAAACTGGTCAATTGTCGGGGTAAAGGACAGCGCCAATTATTGATGCGGGGCAAACGGGGACTCAAACCCGTACCGGAAAATCTGACTGAGGCAATTTCTCAGATGCAAAAAGTCCTTAAACAAGTGCCTCGGGCAGAATCTTTGGCCTCCTTATTGGGGTTAGAGGGAAACTTGGCGGCCTTGTATTTTGGCGCACTGCCCAATTTGATTTCCGCCCAAGTACCCCCAGAGATGCACTTTGCCGGACGCAACCGTCGCCCTCCCAAAGATCGGTTTAACTGTTTATTGAGTTTTGGCTATGCCTTACTGCTTAAAGATGTGATGAGTGCGATTTTAACCGTGGGGTTAGAGTCAGCGTTGGGATTTTATCATCAACCGCGTTCTCAGGCAGCACCCTTGGCTTTGGATTTGATGGAAATTTTCCGAATCCCCTTAGTGGATTTAGTGGTGCTGGGTTCGGTGAACCGGGGTCAATGGGATATTCAGGCAGATTTTGAAGTGCGCGGTTGCCAAGTTTGGTTGAGTGACTCAGGGCGCCGTAAGTTGGTGGAACTGTACGAACGTCGCAAGCAGGAAAGTTGGAAACATCCAGTGACGGGTTATTCCTTAACTTATCAGCGGTTATTGGAGTTGGAAGTCCGCTTACTGGAAAAAGAATGGTCTGGTGAGGGTGGTTTGTTTGGTCATTTAGTGTTGCGTTGAGGTGGGATGATGGCTGAAAGTAAACATTGGTATCTAATTTGTTACGATATTCGCTGTCCCAAACGTTGGCGCAAAGCATATAAGCTGATGGAGGGATATGGGGAACGGATGCAATATTCTATTTTCCGTTGTTGGCTGTCTCAGCGAGAACGGGAAAAGTTGCGCTGGGAGTTGGAGAAGATTTTGACCGCAGAGGATGATTTGCTGCTGGTTCGGCTGCCAAACCAATGCGTGCAAGGGATTCCGGCCTATAATCGAGAGGGGGCTTGGCCAGACCAACCAGAATGTTTTCGGATTTTATGATGATGCAAGCATTGCTGCTTGTGAAGGGATGACCTGGTGATTTAAAGTCGGAAATGCTCAAGGGGCAGGGATTTGAGGATTTTTTTCCTGCCCTTTGATGCTTGCAATTTTGTGATAGAGGGGAAAAGCTATGATTTGTGGGGATTTCCGGTTGGCTCGTTTGCCAGAATCGTTGAGTTTTGTGATGATTTGGCCAGTAGGATTGCTTTTTTTGGCAGGTGCTTGTAAAATTGGAAGGCAAAGCAGTTGGTTTAAGGGTTTTGGTTGATGCCTTGCTCTTACCTCTGATGCCGTAAGGCGTTGAGCACGATGGACGGAAGAGAACTTTCGGCAGTGCTGGAACTTTGCTCTTACCTCTGATGCCGTAAGGCGTTGAGCACGATTTTTTGGCTGGGAACAAGAAATTTAAAATATTTTGCTCTTACCTCTGATGCCGTAAGGCGTTGAGCACTAAATTAGTGCTGTCAAAACACGGTTTTGATACATTGCTCTTACCTCTGATGCCGTAAGGCGTTGAGCACAGATGGAACCGTTCTTGAGAATTAAAAAGCAAGCGTTGCTCTTACCTCTGATGCCGTAAGGCGTTGAGCACTCAAAAACTTCCTGCTGTGCGTTTTTGAATCTACCCTTGCTCTTACCTCTGATGCCGTAAGGCGTTGAGCACCAGAAGGAACGCCAGTAATGGCGGTGGCAGATGGTTGCTCTTACCTCTGATGCCGTAAGGCGTTGAGCACGGAAATTGCCCAAAACATCGACTGGATTGGAGTATTTTGCTCTTACCTCTGATGCCGTAAGGCGTTGAGCACGATTGACCGGCAATGGCGAATCACCAAAATTAATTTTGCTCTTACCTCTGATGCCGTAAGGCGTTGAGCACGAGATTCCTAATTATCAATCTTTAATTTTGTCATTTGCTCTTACCTCTGATGCCGTAAGGCGTTGAGCACAGTAATTTAAATTCAATGCGCCCTGATATTTGCGTCACTTGCTCTTACCTCTGATGCCGTAAGGCGTTGAGCACATACCCACACAAAATCGGCGACAGTCATTAAGCTTTTGCTCTTACCTCTGATGCCGTAAGGCGTTGAGCACTTTTCTTGACAGGGACGAACCAGACTTTGAAATAACTTTGCTCTTACCTCTGATGCCGTAAGGCGTTGAGCACGAAAACTTGACGTGCGATATTTGTGCATTTTTGTTGCTCTTACCTCTGATGCCGTAAGGCGTTGAGCACCTGCAAACCGCGACGATGGTTCGGAAATCGTTTTCTTGCTCTTACCTCTGATGCCGTAAGGCGTTGAGCACTGTACTGGGGGGTGAGCCATCCTTTCCGCACACCTTGCTCTTACCTCTGATGCCGTAAGGCGTTGAGCACGAAAAGCAGAGGGAAAGCTTGAATAAAGCTGCCCTATTGCTCTTACCTCTGATGCCGTAAGGCGTTGAGCACAGGTATTGTCACCACATATTTCGCGCTTCCCAATTGCTCTTACCTCTGATGCCGTAAGGCGTTGAGCACTGGATGGCAGACTCGCCATCTCCCCCATTTCTTTTGCTCTTACCTCTGATGCCGTAAGGCGTTGAGCACTGGGCGACTGCTAAATTGAGTAACAGTTTCAATAAATTGCTCTTACCTCTGATGCCGTAAGGCGTTGAGCACCTTCTTCTATCCAAAAAGCACAAACAATCAATCAATTGCTCTTACCTCTGATGCCGTAAGGCGTTGAGCACAATTCGATACCGATTGGCATATTATTTACCTACATTTTGCTCTTACCTCTGATGCCGTAAGGCGTTGAGCACTATTTGAATTGAGCGCTAAACCATCAGGCTTTGAATTGCTCTTACCTCTGATGCCGTAAGGCGTTGAGCACGTCTAGTTGACATTGATTCATATTTTGATGCCGTCGCTTGCTCTTACCTCTGATGCCGTAAGGCGTTGAGCACAAACTACAAAAAGAATTATTAACCCAAACAATTAAATTGCTCTTACCTCTGATGCCGTAAGGCGTTGAGCACCTAATATCCCAGTCTCAGTCGTTGCAATTGTCTTTTGCTCTTACCTCTGATGCCGTAAGGCGTTGAGCACATTGGTTGGTTTCAGGTGGAGACATTGGTCAAATTCATTGCTCTTACCTCTGATGCCGTAAGGCGTTGAGCACTAATCAAAAAAATAACGGACTGCTACTTTCCTTTAGTTGCTCTTACCTCTGATGCCGTAAGGCGTTGAGCACCTCTATGTTCACGTCTATCACTCTTACACGGCTGAGATTGCTCTTACCTCTGATGCCGTAAGGCGTTGAGCACTTATAAGTTCTGGTAGTGTTGTTAGTTGGTTGATTTTGCTCTTACCTCTGATGCCGTAAGGCGTTGAGCACTGTAGTCGCTTTTACCGCTATCCCCATTGCAGACTTGCTCTTACCTCTGATGCCGTAAGGCGTTGAGCACTGATAAAACCGCGCGAATCATTCCATATTTTATTTTGCTCTTACCTCTGATGCCGTAAGGCGTTGAGCACAATGTGCCTTAATATTATTTTCCCAGTCATGGTCTAGTTGCTCTTACCTCTGATGCCGTAAGGCGTTGAGCACGGCGCTACCTCTTTGCAGCGCTTCGTTATACTCTTTTGCTCTTACCTCTGATGCCGTAAGGCGTTGAGCACGACGGTGAAATTATTGAGGTGCGGGTTACTTGTTCTTATTTGCTCTTACCTCTGATGCCGTAAGGCGTTGAGCACTCTTTTCTTGGGCATTTTCAGCCGTCGATCGAAATTGCTCTTACCTCTGATGCCGTAAGGCGTTGAGCACTTTATTGCCTTTATGGTTTCTTCACTGTTTAGGTTTTTGCTCTTACCTCTGATGCCGTAAGGCGTTGAGCACGGGTAAACGTAGCGCCAATCCAAGGTGGAGGACACTTGTTTGCTCTTACCTCTGATGCCGTAAGGCGTTGAGCACTAATCGCTGCATAATGATCACCTTCGCAACGGTTCGCGTTGCTCTTACCTCTGATGCCGTAAGGCGTTGAGCACCTTTCGAGGAGTTAACTCGATGCAAAGACGAAGATTGCTCTTACCTCTGATGCCGTAAGGCGTTGAGCACAGTTTCATCTAAGCTTAGTCCGCGAAGTGTTTGGGTTTTGCTCTTACCTCTGATGCCGTAAGGCGTTGAGCACATTGATGATCGTCGAATCGAGACAGCAGGGCAAAGTTGCTCTTACCTCTGATGCCGTAAGGCGTTGAGCACTATTGTATGTTTCAAAAGATGATTTTTCTACTGCTTTGCTCTTACCTCTGATGCCGTAAGGCGTTGAGCACCTTGTCTTGTATTCAACACCCATACCTTTACCTCTGTTTGCTCTTACCTCTGATGCCGTAAGGCGTTGAGCACACCACCAAACCGAAACCTAGAGTTTGACTTATAGCGCAAATCTGCCGCGAGTAAACCACAAAGCATCTGTAGGGGCGAAGCATTCCGTAGGGGCGAATGGCCATTCGCCCGTACCAGGGCGAATGGCCATTCGCCCCTACAATGCTTAAAATATTAAATGTACGGGCTTTCTGGCCATAAAGCCTGACGGATTATGCTCCGCAAGGACGCCCCTACGGAATGCGCGGGTCCTACCGTGGTTCAGCAATCTGAAAACCGCTGTAAATTCGTTGCTCTTACCTCTGATACCAAATCCGGTTCTCATATACTGACTACGATCGTTACCTAAAACGCTTGTGGATTCCCGCCTTCGCGGGAATGACATCTGACCTGATAAACGGGTTTTAACAACCGGATTTGGTATGATGCCGTAAGGCGTTGAGCACAAAAAGTAGCGAAAAAAAAGGACAAGGCAACAGCCAAGTCCTTTTTTTTCATTTAACTTTCATGGTGAAATCACAGGCTAATCAGATCAGCCACCGGCTACTGCTGGGACGATGCTCACTTCATCCCCATCTTTGATGGCCGTCTTAGTGCCTTCCAAAAACCGAATATCTTCACTATTCACATAGAAATTTAAAAAGCGACGGGGTTGACCTTTTTCGTCACATAAACGCTCTTTAATACCCGGACAAGCGGCTTCCAAAGCGTCGATCAACTCAGCAATATTGCTGCCCGAGCATTCGATCGCCGCTTGGTTTTGGGTAAATTTTTGTAGAGGTGTTGGGATTAAAACTTTAACAGACATTGTTAGTAGTGGTTGACTGTTGTTGGATGGTTGACTTTTGCGTGTTGGCCATTGGCGTTGATGCTCAAAAGCCAACACTTAACCATACATTAAACCAGAACTTGCTGCCATTCTAAGCGATCGAGGGTCCGAGAACGTTCTAAGGCCCGCTCGAAACTTTCCAGTTTTGGCTCAATGGTGAGGGGTTCGCCGATGTAACCTTGGATCGCTTCCTGGGTTTTCAAGCCATTGCCGGTGATATAGACAACGGTGGTTTCGTCCGGATCGATTTTACCCGCTTCGACCAATTTCTTGAGGACGGCAACGGTGGTGCCTCCGGCAGTTTCGGTGAAGATGCCCTCGGTTTCCGCCAGGAGTTTAATCCCTTCGATGATTTCTGGATCGCTGACGGATTCAATGTTGCCGTTGGTTTGATGGGCAATGTCCAAAGCATAGACCCCATCTGCCGGGTTGCCGATCGCGATGGATTTGGCCACGGTGTTGGGTTTGACTGGGGTAATAAAATCGCGGTTTTCCCGGAAAGCTTGGGCGATCGGCGAACAGCCATCCGCTTGGGCGCCGCTGAAGCGTACCGCTTTGTCATCCACCAAACCGAGTTTAATAAATTCTTGGAAACCTTTGTAAATTTTGGTGAAGAGAGAACCAGAGGCCAAAGGTGCAACAATATGGTCGGGAAGTTGCCAGCCCAGTTGTTCGGCGACTTCATAACCCAGGGTTTTTGAACCTTCAGAGTAATAAGGACGCAAATTAATATTGACGAAACCCCAGCCGTAGCTGTTAGCCACTTCAGAACAGAGGCGGTTTACTTGGTCATAATTGCCATGAACGGCCATCAGAGTTGGGCTGTAGATGAGGGTGCCCAAAACTTTACCGGATTCTAAGTCCGAGGGAATAAATACGCAACAGTCTAATCCAGCCCGGGCTGCGATCGCGGCGGTAGAGTTAGCCAAGTTGCCGGTACTGGCGCAAGAAACCGTAGTAAAACCCAGTTCTCTGGCGCGGCTTAAAGCGACGGACACCACCCGATCTTTGAAGCTGAGGGTGGGCATATTCACCGCGTCATTTTTAATATAAAGATTTTTAATCCCCAGACGACGGGCTAAACGATTGGCTTTCAGGAGTGGGGTCATGCCAGTTCCCACATCAATCACATTATCGGTCGCCACAGGTAACAAAGGACGATAACGCCAAATGGAGTTAGGCCCCGCTTCAATGGTTGCCCGACTGACTTGCTGGCGGAGGACTTCATAGTTATAGCTGACTTCCAATGGGCCAAAACAGAATTCACACACATGAATTGCCTTTGGTTCATATTCAGCGCCACATTCTTTACACTTGAGGGCGTCAAAGGTGGCACCCAAAGCGGCGCCGCTGCTCAAGGTTTCTGGTCTATGGTTGTGTGTTACGGTGGCCTGAATCATTGGACTATCCTCGCTTCAATATCTGGTAAATATCGGCATATTATCGGTTGGGGGCGAAGCATTCGCGTCAGAGGTGACAGGTTCTCAGCAACGCTTGCCTGCGCGAATGCTGTCGCCCCTACTGCTTTTGGTATTTTTTCCCCTTATCTGAGAAACCACCGTAACACATGGGAAAAAGGTCGTCAATAATACCCGACAAAAAAAGTCGGGATTAGTCGGGATGGTTGATTTGATACCAAATCCGGTTCTCCTGTAGGGGCGATTCACCAATCGCCCCTACGATTTCCTACGGGACGCTATGTGCGTTGGGTAAACCCAAAAACGCTTGTGGATTCCCGCATTCGCGGGAATGACATCTAGCTTTATAATTGGTTTTTAAGAACCGGATTTGATTTGACAAGATTTGAGAAATCTTTGGGCAATTTCTGGGCGATGTCCCCAATGTAAGTGAATATATGAAGCATGAAGGTTTTGATTTACGGCGCAACCTTCATGGCTGGATTCGGTATCTTGTTGACTCAACCGCCAAGTTTTAAATAAGGGGGCAACAGGTTCAGAAACCAGCCGGGAACGATGAAATTCATGGCCAAAAATTACCTCACCCGCTGCTAAAAGAGGGGTATTTTTTTGGGCGATCGCTCGTCGATACCCTAGAGTTAAGTGGCGATCCATCATAGTGCTACTGGGTAAGATGCCCACCATTGGCCAAGATTTTCCTTGAAAATCAGTGATGGATTTCGATAAATACATTAAACCGCCACATTCCGCGATGGTGGGCATTCCTGATTGGATAGCTTGAAAGATTGCCTCACGAAATGTGACATTTTCGCTGAGTTGTTGGGCGAACATTTCGGGAAAGCCACCACCAAAATAAAGTCCTTGTAATCCCGGAGGTAATTGACTATTTTCTAGGGGACTAAATGGGATTAATTCTGCCCCTAATGATGCCAAAATATCTAAGTTATCTTGATAGTAAAAACTGAAAGTAGCATCACGGGCAATGCCAATTTTTACTGGCAACTTTTCCAGTTTTTTGTGAATTAAATTTATCTGATTTTTCTGAGGCTGATTGGGATAATCTGGAGTAGTTTTAAGTAATGGCAGTAAGTTTTCCCAGTCAAAACTCTGGGCGGCAATTTCGGCTAATTTATCGATGATTTGATCTAGTTCGGGCAGTTCCGCAGTGGGAACTAAACCGAGATGTCTATCTGGGATGGTAATGTGGTCTTGACGCCGGAAAACTCCTAGAATTGGCAAGTTTAGCAGCGCGATCGCTTCTTTGAGGAGTTCTAAATGGCGATCGCTACCCACCCGGTTGAGGACTAACCCAGCAAACTTAATTCTCGGATCCCAGGAACGATAACCGTGGGCGATCGCTGCCACAGAACCGGACAAGCGACTACAATCAATCACGAATAACACCGGCAAATCCAATAAGCGGGCGATATGCGCGGTACTAGCAAAATCCTGGGGTCTGTCTTCGGGAGAAACTTCGGGAGAAAAGAGAAGAGAGGAAAGAGAAGAGAGAATTTTCCTCTTTCCTCTTTTCTCGAACCTCTTTTCTCCAATTGAATCCTGATTTGGAAATACTACATTTCCCGGCACCCCATCAAACAATCCCATCACCCCTTCGACCAGGGCAAATTCTACTCCCTGGATATGGTGAGCAAAGCATTGCCGAACATAGTCCTCAGAAGTCAGCACCGGATCTAAATTGCGGCAAGGGCGACCTGTCACATAGTGATGAAACATCGGGTCAATATAATCAGGCCCGACTTTAAACGATTGCACCGTAATTTCTGGGTGCGGTAATTGGTGCGGTAATTGGTGCTTTAAATGGTGCTTTAAATGGCGCTTTAAATACGCTAATAGTGCTAGGGTGATGGTGGTTTTGCCCACGCCGCTGCGTTCTCCGGCAATGACTAAACTCATATTTTTTGGTGAATCCTTGTAGGCATCGTTGATTTTAAGCTGATCTTAAAATATATTAGACTTCTTGCGTTCCCAAGCCCCGAAAGCCCCGAAAGCCCCGAAAGCCCCGAAAGCCCCGAAAGCCCCCTTTGGAAAGCGGGGTTGGGGGGATCGATATCGGTATGAAAGCATTCTTGTCCATTTTACATATTTTGTCTGTGGTTAACCAATCTAAAAAAATGTGTATTTAAACACAAATAAATCAAAAAAATAATTTTTTTTTGAAAAAAATTATTTTTTTGACATATTTTTAATTATGATTTAATATTAAAAATATTACTTAATTTATTATTAAAAATAAAGGGTAATTGTTAAAAGCAATACCCTGGAATATTTATGCGGAATTTTCAGGAATCGAGCCGCGTTTTCGGCCAAGTAAATGAGCGATTAACCGTTGATTAAGCCCGATCGCCTTTTTGGGGGGCTTTGAGGGGTGGGACCGAAAGAGCAGTCAAGCGATCGCCACAAGGATCAAAGAGTAGCCTTAGCTTGTACTATTGGGGTGAAGGCTTCAACAATAGTAATCTGATTGATATGAGTACAGCAGCGGAATCACAGGAAATTAAGTTTGGTACGGATGGATGGCGAGGACTGATCGCCAAAGATTTTACTTTTGCCAATGTACGCAAGGTGACACGGGCGATCGCCAGTTATCTAGAAACTGCTTACAGCAAAGACAGACCTGTTTTAGTCGCCTACGATCCCCGCTTCTTAGCTGATGAGTTTGCCAACACTGCCGCTGAGATTTTGGCCGATTTGGGCTGGACGGTAAAAATCGTAGACCGGGATTGTCCGACGCCGGTAATTGCTTACAATGCTTTACATTTGAAGTCCGCTGGGGCTTTGATGTTTACCGCTTCTCACAACCCGGCCCCCTATTGCGGCATTAAATATATCCCAGATTACGCAGGCCCTGCGACTCCAGAAATTACTGATACCATTGTGGCCAATATTCCCGGTGCTTCTGATGCACCCCCAGCCACCAAGAAAACTGAGCAAATTTCCACTTTTGACCCCAAACCCGAATATCTGAAGTTTCTCTATAGCCAAATTGATCTGGATCGACTGCGGAGTGCGAAACTTAAGGTTAAGTATGATGCCCTGTACTCAACTTCACGGGGTTATTTAGATGAAGTTTTAGCTTACTGCGGTTGTGAAACCGAAAGTTTCCACACTTGGCGGGATGTGTTGTTTGGTGGCGGGATGCCCGAACCCAAGCCAGAACAACTGCAAGAGTTGGTGGAGTCTGTCACCAGCGGTGGGGCGGATTTAGGTCTAGCCACTGACGGGGATAGCGATCGCTTTGGCATTGTGGACGAAAAAGGCAATGTCCTCACTCCCAACACGATTTTATTGTTGTTAGCCCGTCACTTGGTTAAAAACAAGGGCAAACGTGGGGCAATTGTCCGAACTGTAGCCACGACCCACTTATTAGATAACCTGGCGGCTAAGTACGGTTTAGAACTGTATGAAACCGCTGTGGGCTTTAAGTATGTGGGCGAAAAAATGCGGGAAACCGATGTGCTGATTGGCGGTGAAGAGTCCGGGGGCTTAAGTGTTCTGGGACATATTCCCGAAAAGGATGGGATTTTGGCCGATATGCTGGTGGCAGAGGCGATCGCTTATGAAGGGAAACCCCTTAGCCAATTGGTTGAAGAAGCGATTAAAGAAGCCGATGGCCCCTTGTACAATAACCGCCTTGATATGCATTTAACCGAAGCCCACAAAGCAGCGGTTTTAGATGCTTATCTGAACAATCCTCCGTCAGAAATAGCCGGAATTCATGTTAAAGAAGTGGGACGGAAAGACGGGATTAAGCTGTATATGGCTGATGGTGGCTGGATTTTGCTGCGTCCTTCTGGGACAGAACCCCTGATTCGGGTTTATATTGAAACTAATTCAGCGGAAAAATTAGCTTCTATCGAAGCCGAAATGCAATCGGGCATCGATAAGCTGGCTTAACCGAGGGCGATCGCGGGTGTGAGAAACCGGGTTTCTCTAAGAAACCCGGTAACTTCGACGAAACTGGGTTGGCGATCTGATGTAATAACCTTTTGAGCAATAATGAAACCAATTCCTGCCATATTAATTTGCGTAATTTTAGCGGTTTGGGTGGGAGCGATCGCGATTTTGTCAGTACAAAATGCGACCCCAGTCCAGTTATCTTTTTTAGGTTTACAGTCAATTCAAATGCCGGTGGGTGTGGTGCTGGCGTTTTCTGTGGCAATTGGCACCATTGCTGGGGCGATCGCGCCTTTAATCTGGAATAATAAATAACCGACAAATCTCATCCTCATCTAAATAAAATCAGGGTGAAAGCAAAAGATTCGTTGTCAAGAGTCAGCGCTTAGGGGATAATCGATTATCCCCTGGTCAGGGTTAAAAATTTTTTTCTGGCACTATGAAAAAACCAAAATTAGCACGGGTATTTTGGTTGACTGTATTTGCACCCGCATTCGGCAATATTGCAAACTTCGGCAATGTGGGCATCCTCAGTCTACTCAGCCTACTCAGTTCAACGGTTAGCCTGAATCAAGTACATTCTGTGGCGATCGCCGCCGAGGGCAGACAGTGGGAATACGACCCCTATACCAATCAATTACAAATTACCAGCAAGGAAAAGCCAGAATATTTTATCCTTGCAGATCCGCCGCGAATCGTCATCGATGTTCCCCGTAGCAACTTTGGCAGAAATCCTACTCAAGAAAGTTACCCCGGTTTAGTGCAAAGCATTAGAATTAGTGAGTTTAAACCCGGAGAAACGCGAATTGTCATGGATCTCGATCCCGCCATTTCGATTCATCCAGGACAAATCACTCTGGAACCCCTGGGTCAAGGAAATCGCTGGGTTTTACGTCCACAAATTGCCTTGTCACAAGCCTTACCCAGAGTGGAGAGTCGGGGGACATTGCCCCAACTGCCACCGCAGGCCAATATTAGGCATCAATCCCCCATACTAGGCAACCAACTGGGCAACCAACTGGGCAACCAGCCAGAAAGCAGCCCGGAAAGTATCATTATGCCGCCATTGCCGGTGACTACAGGACCCCTAACGCCACTAAATCCTGTACCGATTAATTCCGAGGTGGGCTTACCGACGCAACCACTCACACCAGGTAATTCTCAGGGCGATCGCCCTGTTACGGTCAACGTTCCTGGCTTGGATGGGATGCCCTCTGGCGGTATTTCGGTCAGTGAAACCAAGGGAACAACGGAGACAACAGAAATATTTGTCCCACCACCGCCACCCCCTGACTGGCAAAGCGACTGTAGCAACGCGGAATGTCCTGTCCCTACCGAAACCTCCTCGATCCCTATCCCTGTATCACCGTCAAAAACTCCTGCGGTGACGGACTCCAGTGTGATGACCCGTGAAGAGATGGAATTAATGGAGTCTTTGCCGCCCTATTCTGAATGGCAGCAAGTCCCTCTGACCGAAAGCCCATCGGTCAGCGTTGAAGCCTCTGCATCCGTCACTCCTTCCATTGACTCGACGGTGGCAGAAACACCAGTAATTCTCCCTGTCCCGGCTACACCGGAATGGCAAGCGATCGCCCCGAATGAATCTTTATCATTAGAGTCAAGCAACCCGGTTTCTGCGACTAATGAGTCTTTATCTTTGATGGCTTATTCATCCCCATCAGATGAGGTGATTACTTTCGGCGAATCTTTGCCAAGGCGATCGAATGCAGAACCTCCCGTAAATTCTGTAAATTCTGTAGATTCTGTGACGGCGATTAATGTACCCAATCTGCCAAATAATCAGAACGATCTGAATAATGTCAACCCCACGGAGGTGCAAATTCCTGTCACCGATCCGAATGTATTAGTAGCCGCTGGGACGATGATTATTTTAAGTTATCCCGGTTCAGAAGGATTTACCGTTAAAAGCGGTTCCTCTCGACGGGAAGTTTTGGTGGTAAATGTGGAAGTTTATGACCGCAATGGCAATGCGATCGCCCCAGTAGGAACACCGGCAATCGGTACTTTTAAAAGCGATCGCTCTGGTATTCGTTTTGTACTGGAATCAATCGTGATTAATGGTAAAATGGTAAGCATCAAAGCCGAATCAAACCCGATCGCCGGAGATATGGCAATTTCCCGAAATGGGCTGCTGAGTTGGTCTACCCTGGGGGCGATCGGTGGTGCAGCCATTGGCGGTTTAGCTGGGGGTCCATTATTAGGCGGCGCAGCAGCGGGAATTGCGGCCAATTTACTATCGTCACCCAAAGAAATTGCGATCGCGCCCGGTCAAGTTTTGCCCGTGCGTTTGACCGAACATTGGCGTGCCAATTAATCATATATAGCAATCCTAAATCAAGAGTTAAGGTAAGCATTCAGCCAATTTTTAGGCAAAGGGACAAATGTTATGATAACTCTAACGAATTTAAAACAACTCCATGAAATCGATGATTCTCAATGGCTAGAGGAAACCGTTAAATTATTGAAAAACCAGATTGAAAAACCAGCAATTCCCAGAAGAGAAACTTCGTAGGGTGGGCAAGATTTTGCCCACCCTACACATAGCGTAGAATATTGTACAAGGGAAGCATTCCGGCAGATAAATTATCTGCGGTCAAGATCACGCCCCTACAGGTATATTCCAGGTATATTCGATGTATTCGTCGATATACAATTAGGCTTTTAAGTCTTACCAAAATTAGCGGAGTCGCGATCGCAGCGAACTGTTAAGATCGGAATTTATAGCAAAACCTCCCCTACCCTGATTCGCCAATATGTGTTAATTATGGTAAACCACCACAAGGGGGTGTGGAACTCGATGACGGTAGATCATAAAGAGTGTTCACCAGTGAGTGCATAGAATCATCCATCTGCGCCCTCGCACATTGTGCCGCTGGACAAATATTTCGCGCATATTCAAGAGAATAAGCCTGACTGCCACGACATTGAGCATTTTCAGGTATAATGATGTAGTCCCCTTGACCTGGACATGGCGCCCAGAATCCTGATGAATAGAAGCAAAGAACTTGTCCAGTATCAGGATTCCTGTAAGTTTTGGTACTCGCGACTTGACCCCAGGGACTACCCCCATACTGTGCTACAATGTCAAAATTCTCTAATTGTGGATTAATACTTGTATGATTGGCTTCGATCGCACTGGTTTCCGGTAGATTGGCATTAGCGTTTTGATCTCCTTTGAGAACAGCCCCACTCACGGCCAAAACAGTACCAAGCAATAAGATCACTGCTTTTCTGTTCATTGATTTACCTCCGATATTTACACATTGCCTTTAACTTTTGTCGATTGGCAAAAACATAAATCTCTCAACTGACTAAAGCCGAAAGGAAGTGATGGTAAGAACTAATATTGATATTATTTCCCAGGGGGAAATTTTTGTCAGTCGGATATTGTCGGTAATTTAATGTTGGATATTGTCGGATATTGTTGGATATTGTCGGATATTGTCGGATATTGTCGGATATTGCTGGTAATTTAATGTCGGAAATTGTCGGATATTGTCGGATATTGCCGGATATTGTCGGATATAGTCGGATTTTTTGACCCCCATCAAGATTATGCATATATGGATATTCAAGAGGTTTTAAAAATAGCCGATCGCTTGGTTTTTCATCATACGGGAAAACACTTAGATAATCTGCAAAAAACTATTCTGCAAGGGGTTTGGCAAGGGAAAAAATATACTGATATTGCGGAAAACATGGCTTATACTGAAGGTTATGTGAGAGATACCGCTTCAGATTTATGGAAAATATTATCAGAGTTGGCTGGGGAAGAAATTAATAAATCTAATTTATGTTCCGCTTTAGAGAGATGGCAATTTTCGGTTTCTTCCACAATTTCTAATTCTCATAAATCCAATAAAGTCATTAATAAAATTAATAATAACTTAAGTTTATGTGGCGATCGCACCTCATCTCCCCTGGGTGAACAATCAGAGAATAGTAAAAATTCAGACAATGGACAGAAATCAGGGAACAATCAATCAGAAAATCCTCTCAAAAATTTACCGATTCAAGATATAAGAGAAGCCCCAGTTAGAGGCAAAATATGGGGTAGAGTTAATGAAATATCAACCCTAGAGAATTGGCTATTGTCAGAAAACAGTCGATTAGTGGGAATATTAGGAATCAGCGGTATCGGTAAAACCACATTATCCCGTCATCTGCTGGGAAAAATCCAAAATAACTTTGATTATATTATTTGGAAAAATCTGCATCATGCTCCCAGCTTATCAACAATGCTGAGACAATTAATTTTATCTTTAGCCAATGCCTCCGATCTAACTTTGCAATTACCGGAAACCCCAGAGAAAAATTTCCTATTAGATTTAGAGATAGAAGAATTATTTTCAATCCTTTGTGAATATTTGCGCGAGTATCGCTGTTTAATTATCTTAGATCATGTGCAGTCCATCTTGGCAGAAAATAAGTTGGCGGGTAATTATCGCAGTCATTTAACTAACTATAGTAATTTTTTTAAAAATATCGGGGAAATTGCTCACCAAAGTTGTTTAATCTTCAACAGTTGGGAATCCCCCTTAGAAATTATTGATTTAACAGGGGTCAATACACCCGTTAAAATATTATTATTAAATGGAATTGGGGAAACAGCCAGAGAAATTTTTCAAGAACACAATTTATTAGATGAGGAAAACTGGCCAGAATTAATTAATGCCTATGGCGGTAATCCTTACTGGTTAAAAACCGTGGCGCGAATGATTCAGGAATTATTTAATGGCCAAGTCAAAGATTATTTAAAATATAATGCCCTGTTTCTGGGTGATGAAATGATGGCTCAATTAAATCAGCATTTTCAACGATTATCCCCATTAGAAACACAGGTAATCTCTCAATTCAGCCAAATCAATACCCCGGTAACGATTGCCGAACTGTTACAAAATTTAACCCTGTCACCCACTGAGTTGTTGCAGGGGATTCAATCGTTGATCAGACGTTCATTAATTGAAAAGATTACCCAAGATAAATTAACATTATTTACCGTATCACCTGTGATTAAGGAATATCTAAAAAATATCCATAAAAATATCTAAATAAAAACCATACAAATTTTTATAAGTTTACGGGCAGAAATAACCACAGACCCCATGACAAAAAAAACTGTCATTCCCGCGCAGGCGGGAATCCAAAGCCTATCGGCGGGGAACGAAAAGTGCAATTAATTATGTTCAGCTACTTATTATATGTATGATCGATGATAATCAACTACAAACAAATTAGGAGAATAAAATATGACCACATTTAAACCCATTGCCCCTCCGGTAAAGATGCCTCCTTTAGAAAACGGCGATCGGCTGACTCGTTATGAATTTGAACGGCGTTATCACGCCATGCCCGATGGAAAAAAAGCTGAATTAATTGAAGGAATTGTATATATGGCATCTCCCTTACGCGCCAAAAGTCACGGCAAACCCCATGCTCGCATTATGACCTGGCTAGGCACTTATGAAGCGATGACCCCAGGGGTAGAAGTCCTGGATAATGCTACGGTAATTTTTGATATGGATAATGAAGCCCAACCAGACGCTTTATTAAGAATAGAACAGGGCGGTTTATCACGAATTACTGCCGATGATTATGTAGCCGGTGCGCCGGAATTAATCGTAGAAATTGCCGCGTCTACCGCATCTATTGACCGCCATAAAAAACTGCACGTTTATCGGCGTAATGGCGTGCAAGAATATATTATCTGGCGCGTTGATGATGGGGAATTAGATTGGTTTTATTTAAAAGATGGGGAATATTTGCCACTTTCAGCCAACTCATCGGGGATAATTTGTTCTGAAGTTTTCCCCGGTTTATGGTTAGATACAGCCGCGTTATTATCCGGTGATATTGCCAAGGTTTTGGCGGTATTACAACAGGGTTTAGCCAGTGCAGTTTAGTGGTAGGGTGGGCAAAATTTTGCCCACCCTACTAATTAATATTACAAATTGTCAAATAGATATACAATAGCAACTTGGGGAAAAAAGGAGTAAAATATTAATTATTAGTGCAATATTTTTTGGGTAAATTTTATGAGCAATGCCGAAAAATTAACTTTAGAGATTCCCAATCGAGTTCTATACGCCAGACTGAATATCACTCCAGAAGTTTTAGGCTGTTTTTGCGATCGCGCAGGAATTGTCGAGTTAGGACTTTTCGGATCGGTATTAAGAGATGATTTTCGTGTAGATAGCGATATTGATGTTCTCGTTACCTTTTCCTCAGAAGTTCACCTCAGCTTATTAGATTTTGTCAGCTTAGAACAAGAATTAGAAGAGTTGTTTCAGCGACAGGTTGATTTAGTGGAAAAGTCGGTGGTGGAAGCGGATGAAAATTGGATTCGCCGCGAGGCAATTTTAAAGGAAAGTCGGGTGATTTATGAATCGAGATGCAGCATATATTCTAGTTTATAAATTTCGTAGGGTGGGCAAAATTTTGCCTACCCTACTAATACAATAGGTCAGCATTAAGCAGATTTTTAGGCAAAGAGATAAATGTTATGATAACTCTGACGAATTTAAAACAACTCTATGAAATCGATGATTCTCAATGGCTAGAGGAAATCGTTAAATTATTGAAAAATCAGCAATTCAAAGAAATAGACTGGGAAAATTTAATTGAGGAGTTGGAAGATTTGGGCAAGGAAAAGAAAAATGCTGTGGTCAGCCTTTTAGAACAAGTGATTCGTCATTTATTATTGCTGGAATACTGGCCGTCTGAACGAGAATATAATCAATTACATTGGCAAGAAGAAATTTATAATTTTAGAATCCAGTTAAAACGCAGGTTGACGACTAATCTCCGCAATTATTTAGAGTCGGAACTCAATTCGATTTATCAAGATGCCCTGGGTTTTGTTCAGATTAAGACGCAAAAAACCGTAAATTTTCCCCCAGACAGCCCTTATTCTCTTGACCAATTACTTGATATCGATTGGTTGCCTAATTAACTGGAATTATTTTTATGATGTAAATATATTTCTTCGTAGGGTGGGCTTGCATTTTGCCCACCTTACAGATAGCTAGATTTCGTAGGGTGGGCTTGCATTTTGCCCACCCTACAGATAGCTTAGAATATTGTACAGGCGAAGCATTCCGGCAGATAATTTATTGCTGAAAATATTGTAGGGGCGAAGCATTCCGGCAGATAATTTATTGCTTAGAATATTGTAGGGGCGAATGGCCATTCGCCCCTACGGAATGCTTCGCCCCTACAGGTATATTCGGTGTATTCGTCGATATACAATTAGGCTTTTAAACTTTACCAAAGTTAGCGGGGTTTTGATCGCGCCGATCGCGAGTGGAAAGAGGACGACCCTGGCGATCGCCGGCCTTAGCTGCGGTTTTTTCCAAAGCTTCCCGGAGATGTTTTGCCGCATAAATAGACATATCCCGTGGGACACTAATGCGATCGCGTAAATAGCGCAAAGCCTCATCCGCACCTTCGGGGGGTTGGCAGACTTTTCCTGTCATCATCAAAGTCAGGGCACAACGCAACGCTTCATCAAATAATTGCGAATCAGCGGGATTCACTTTAGTCAAATTTTCCCGGTGTTTAATAATTCGTTGCAAAGCTTCCTGACGACAATTTTCCGGTTCTGGATAAGTCACATCTGGCAATCCGAACCAAGGGCCATGATCCACCCGTTGCTGATTAATTGAAGTCTGCGGTTCGCCATTTTCCCAACATCCTCCCATTTGGGGCGGTAAATCATGGGCATGGGTGTGAAAATCGCTTTGAGTACCGCGATAAGTGGGGCGAGTTTCCATCGCATCAAACCAAGCGGATAAACGGGGGTTTTCTTCTCGCAGCGAATAGCCTTTATAATAATAAAGACTGGCATTCATCCGCTCAACGTATGGGGTAAAAATTACGTCAGCGGTGCTAAATTCTTCCAGGAAATAAGGCCCAGGAGTGGCGGCTAGGGCTGCCTCAACTTTGGCCACTACTTCGATAAACTGACGGCGATTTTTTTGTTCTCGATCGAAGGGAATGGGGCGATAGCAAAGCCAGCTACACCAAGCCCGAAATAGCATTCGTTCTAGTTGTCGCAACGCCAAAACCCTGGAGTCTTGCATTCCGAAAACCAAGGGGCCAAAGACCTCTTCTAAGGCAATTAAAATATCATCACTTTCGGTAATGAGGCGATCGTCAATTTCCAGGGCGGGCAACATTCCCGATGGCACTTTTTGCTTATACCAACTCTCTTTTTCCCCATAACAAAACATCGTGACTTTTTTGATCCGATAAGGGATTTGCTTTTCCTCTAACCACAGCCAGACTTTCTGACAGTAAGGGCACCAAGCATGGTGATCGCGATATAATGTCACCCGAACATCGGATTCAGCATGGCCAAATAAACGCAATAGAGACTGAGGGTTAGTCGGTCCGTTGACCAGATCGATTTCAAAGTTTGTCAGGGCTTGCAGTTCTGCCCAAGTTAAAGGAGCGATCGCGCTATGGTTTGATGTCATTGTTCACCTAAAATTATCAGATAATTAATTATAATTGGTGTAATGAAATTTGCCAAGATGATTTAACCAAAAAAATCCGGTCTGGGTAAGTCCTACTTCTCTACTGGGTAAACAACAAATTTCTGTAGGGGCGAAGCATTCCCGCCATCAATTCAGGGTGATAACCAATAAATTATCGGCGGGAATGCTTCGCCCCTACAAGTCCTTATAAACCTTGCAGATATATATGGTATTATATTAGTATTATAAGTAGGTGAACATAATTAATTGCACTTTTCGTTCCCCACCGTAAATCCTTGGATTCCCGCCTTCGCGGGAATGACATTCTTCTGATATGGTCTGCATTTATTTCTGCCCACCTAATTATTTGGTGGGCAATGCCCACCCTACATTTAAAGATATTCAAGGGTAAGTCCTGGTGGTAATTATTCAACAAATAACCAACAACAAATAACCAACAAACAATCACAATTTAATTATGTTTGATGGGCAGGGAAATCACAAAGGAAATCCCTCGGTCTGATGATGACTCACAGAATAGTTTTCCCCCATGTTTTTCTACCACAATTTGATAGCTAATTGATAGCCCTAAGCCAGTGCCTTTGCCCACATCTTTGGTGGTGAAAAAGGGATTGAAAATGCGCGATCGCAGTTCTTCGGGAATGCCTATACCATTATCCAAAATTTTAATATTCACCCAATTTTCTGGCAGCACTTCTGTAGAAATTTTGATCCACAAAGGATCCCCTTGATTTTCCGCAAAACTGCGTTCAGAACTTAATTTATCTAAGGCATCAATCCCATTCGCCAAAATATTCATAAACACTTGATTCAGTTGTCCCGCGTAGCATTCCACCAGGGGCAATTCACCATATTCTTTAATAATAGCAATTTCTGGACGTTGGGAATTTTCATGCAACCGGGATTGCAAAATCAGCAAGGTACTATCAATTCCTTCGTGAATATTCACCGCTTTTAAATCTGATTCATCCAGTCGAGAAAAATTCCGCAGGGACAGGACAATTGCCCGAATGCGATCGGTTCCTCCACGCATGGATTGGAGGATTTTCGGCAAGTCGTCTTTTAAATAATCTAATTCTATTTCTGCGATTTCCTCTTGCATTTCGGGAGAAATATCAGGACATTCGGTTTCATAGAGATTAATCACTTGCAGTAAATCATCGGTGTATTGCTTAACATAAGTAAGATTGCCATGAATAAAATTAACGGGGTTATTAATTTCATGGGCAATTCCGGCAATCATTTGTCCCAAACTGGACATTTTTTCACTTTGTACCAGATAAGCTTGGGTTTCTTGCAATTTTTTGAGAGTTTGATTTAGTTCTTCTAATTGATGTTGTATTTGCCGATCGCGCTGAGTCAGTTGTTCTGCCATTGCATTAAAACCTTCGGCTAAAATGCCAATTTCATCCGGGCTATCAATATTAATGTGAATGCTTAAATTACCGGCAGCAAATTGTTGCATTGCATTGGTTAAAATCCGAATGCGTCGATTTAACCAGCGAGAAAAATAAAAGCAGAGACAAAGGGCGATCGCACCGCCAATTAATGCCATAATCTTGATAGTATAAAACAACCGATTTTCTGCTTCTTCTAAAGGGGCTGTGGGATTCAGCATCACCACTTTTAGATCATCACTAATACTGCCCAGAGTTACAGTTTTCACGATATATCCCTGACCGGCAATCTGGGTGTAAGTTGTCGGGGAATTGGGACTGGGGGGCTGCCAATTTGGATCGTAAATCGGTAGAGTGGCCGTTTTAATTTGTGACCCTTGGAAAACCACCAAATGTATTGGAGTATCTCCGCGAATTTCATTCAGGATTTGTTCCGTAAAGGCAAAACCAACAATAATACTACCAACTACCCTTTCACTATTTTTCAAAGAAATTAAACTAATCAAAACAGAAGGGGCATTACCTTCGGCGGCCATCACATCAGTTAGTTCTAAACCAGCTTTAGCCGCTTGACTCACCTTTTGGTCTTGGAGTTGAATATCTGTCAGAATTGGCTGACGCAAATCTACCAACACTGAATCGTTGGCTATCACTTGAATTAAATCGAGTTTTAATCCCATTTGAATCGGCAAAAATTCTTTGAACAAAATTGCTCGATTATTCGATTCAATTGCTGGGGAAATATTGTTGCCATCAGCCAGCCATAAGGCTTTGGATTGCAATAGGTTTTGTCTTTGCTCAATATTGCTGAGAAGCACTGAGGTAAATGCCTCAGTTTCCTGCCGCAAATTTTGCTCAAAAAACTTGCGGAAAAACAGATAGGTTCCGGTTGTCCATAGTCCTAAAAATATTATGAATAGGACAGATAAAGGGAGAAATAGTTTAACGGCAACCGGGATTTTGAGCAGACCTGCGATTCGCGCAGCGATCCGCTCTCGCGGAATCGGTCGGCGTGGTTTCATGGTTCATGGGGTCACGTTAGCAGGAGCATAACCAGCCTGAGTGAGCAATGCGATCGCCTCTGGACTGGAAATAAAATCGAGAAAACTTTGTACCTGTGGGACAGGAGATTTTTTAAACACCAAATTAATCGGGCGAACCATCAGATATTTGCCCGATTTAATATTATCCAGGGTCGGGGCAATCCCGTTTAAGCTTAAGTGATTTACTGGCACCTTTTCATAAATTGAAGTCGCTAAAGAGAAAGTACCAATACTATAAGGAGTGCTTTGCAAAGCACTGACCAGTTCATCTTGTTTGCGGAGAATTACCGCCTCCGGTGAGGTGACTAAATCTTTGCCCAAATAATATTCTCGCAAAAGACGTTTTGCCGATTCATCTTCCGGGCGATCGAGGACGACAATGGTGGCATCTGGCCCGCCAAACTCTTGCCAGTTTTTCGCTTGACCACTATAAATTGCTTTTAGATTATCTGTAGTTAAATTTGTCACCCCCTCAACGCTGGGGTTAGTTGCCACAACTAGACCGTCTTGGGCAATGACTCGTTGGGCCAAATCATCAGTTATTTCTGTGGGTTTGAGGGTTTTACTTAAGCTGCCAATATCCAGTAATCCTGCTTGAATTCCGGCAAGGGTACTTTCTGATTGACTTGCGGGCAAAAAATTGGCTTGGGTATTCGTTACTTTTTTAGTATAAGCATCCATTAAAAGCTGCAATACCTCAATGGTACTACTACCACCGCTGGCGCGAATTATTTGCTGCTGTTGCTCAGTTTTCGGGGTGGTAGATGGGGCTGTAGCTTCTGAATTAGGGCTGGGAGTACAACTGGTCAGGGGCACGAGGGCGATTCCCACAGGGATCGCGAAGCGAATCGCGCTGACCAAGAAAAGCGTACCAGAGTAAAATTTCCGCATAAAAAATCTTAGCTGACTAACTTTTTATTATACCTCATTTCAGGCGAAATTACCTAGATTTTGCTATATTTTGCTAAATTATGATATTTTGGATATTGGCAGTCTTTTATTTATTTTAAGCAGATATTTTAATTAGAGATATGGCGCGGATTAATTTACTCGATACTCGGACTACGAACTTTGGGGAAATTATCGGTAATGGCAAAATTTATCAAGTGCCCATTTTTCAGCGGGATTATTCTTGGACAGAGGAAAATTGGGAAGACCTCTGGCAAGATATTATGGCACTTTATACTAACCAGGAGTCTAGTCATTATATGGGAGCAATTGTGTTACAAAGCTCCCCGACTTCCGATCGAGAGTTTACGATTATTGATGGACAACAACGATTAGCCACTTTTAGTCTGATTGCCATTGCGGTAATTGACAAAATTCAAGCCCTAATCGATCGCGAACAAGACCCAGAAGCTAACCGCGATCGCCAAGAAATCCTCAAACGCACCTATCTGGGCGATCGCGACCCGCGTTCCCTCCGCTACTCCAGTAAATTACGGTTAAATCAAAATAACAATGACTTCTATCAAAGTAACTTAATTAATCTCCGTAAACCTAGAAATATTCGCGCTTTGGCTAAATCTAATCAACTCATTTGGCAAGCATTTGAATACTTTTATCGGCAGCTAGAGACGGTTGAAGAAGTGATAAATACCGGCGAAACATTAGCCACTTTTTTGACCGACACCATCGCCAAACAACTGCTATTTATTCAAATTAACGTCGAAAATGAGTTAAACGCTTATACAGTGTTTGAAACCTTAAATGCTAGAGGCATTGAACTCAGTTCAACGTATTTACTAAAAAATTATTTATTTTCTCTGTTCCAAGGGCCAGATGACTTGGCAGAAGCCCAAAGACAATGGAGACGAATTATCCATACAGTGCAGATGGAAAAATTTCCAGAGTTTCTGCGTTATTATCTGAGTTTAAAAGCGACGAGGGTGAGACGGGAAAGGCTATTTAAACTCGTCCGGGCATCGGTGAAAAATGCTCAACAAGCCTTTGACTTACTTGATGAATTAGAAAATTATAGTAGTTTGTTTATTGCCCTGGAAAATGCTAATGATGAATTCTGGCGAGACACCCCAGAAAATAAATATTATATCCGCGAATTAGAGTTATTTAAAGTCAAGCAAGCTTATCCAACTTTATTCGCGGCTTACTCTAAGCTTTCGGCGGATAACTTTACCCGACTGCTTAAACTTGTGGCGGTGATTTCCTTTCGCTATACGGTGGTCAGTGGTCTGAATCCTAATGAATTAGAATCCTATTACAACCAAGTGGCGATCGCTATTAACCAGGGTGAGATATCCACCCCTAAACAAGTCTTTGAACGGCTACGTCCGATTTATGTTTCCGATCAGAAGTTTAAACAAGATTTTGCTTTGCTGTCAATTTCGACCAAGGGACAAAAGAAAAAACTGGTGCGATATATTCTGGGGAAACTGGAGATGGATGCGGCAAACCGAACCGATATTAATGAAGATAGTTTTTCCATCGAGCATATTTTACCGGAATCACCCAACGATGCTTGGAGAAAACATTTCTCCGATAATCAGATAGAAGAGATGGTTTATCGCCTCGGTAATTTAACGCCATTGGAGCCAAATTTTAATCGGGAAATAGGTAACGAGGTTTATGCACTTAAGCAGAACAAGTATCCGCAAAGTGTTTATGCTTTAACTAAGAATATTCTGGCAGAAGCATGGACAATAGATACTATAGTTCAACGTCAAGATGATTTAGCAAAGCGTGCAGTGCATATTTGGCGCTCGGACTTTTCTGCTTAACCGGAAAAACAAGGCTCAGTCAAGAGAATATCAAGATTGCTAACGGAAAAAATACCGCATATAGTTATAAAATTCTCTAAAAATAAGACACTTTTTCTGAATCACTTCTGGGTTCAGCATCTTTAACAGTTCAGGAGTATGATTTTTTTTGGAGAAAGGGGGTTGTTCGATGTTACTATCATCGATTCTCGTGGTTGATAAAATCAACAAATCTGATAATTTTTCTTCGCAACTATCTCGTGACGGGTCATAAGTGCTGAATGATTCAGGAGCGTCAAAAGGAACGTGGCATTGTTGACTTAGCCACCAACGCATCTGTTCATGTCTGCGGCGAAAATCTGTATATTTTGCAATTGAATGGTCCCAATCGGCAATAATCCAAGCTTCTAATTCGGGAGCAGCAAAAGCTACAAATTTAGGAATTGTTGCACAATTTGGGATGAGATTAATCGCCGCTAAAAACTTTTGTTTTTGCGATTGATAATTCCGACAATCTAAGTCATCAATAACGAGAATAAGCTGACAACTCTCTGGCTCATTCCTGAGTGCGATCGCTAGTTCTCGGTTGATTTGTGCAATTAAACTATCCCCAGTTCTGCCATAACCACTGGTAGAACCTCGATTTGGTTGATTGGCTTTTGGCCCCGGTTTTTGCCTAGCGGGAGTTTTCCGTTTAAATACACATTGAGGAAAACATTTTTCTAAAAATGGGATTAAACCGGCGACTTCCGCTTCCCCTCCTCCTGCAAATACCCAAACTACCACGGCCAGCCTCCAATACTCGGATCCCCAATTCGATACAAATCCCCCAATTCCCATCCTTCTGCCAGTTTTTCTTCAAGATGTTCTCGTGATAAATTTTCTGTGGAAAAATGGATTTTATCTGAAGAAGAAAAACACAATACATTTTCTAAACAATCGGTAAAGTTATCCAATAAATCTGGACTATGAGTGGCAATGATGATTTGGGTGTTTCTCGAAGCTTTTTTAATCCACTCTGCCAAAATTCGCATCCAAGCAACGTGCAAGCCTAATTCCGGTTCATCAATGACTAATAATGAGGGTAATTTAGGAGAATGTAAAATCACTGCCCAACATAACATTCTGACTGTGCCATCGGACATTTCTCTTAAATAAAATGGTTCTTTAATTCCTTCAAAATACCATTCAATCGTTATCCCATATTGACCCGATCGCATTGGTCGAATCCGACGAGTTTTGGGCAGGATAGCTTTCATCGCTTCATTAATACTATCCTCAAAGTCAATATTTTGTTGAATTAAATTCTCAAAAACCAACGGTAAATTCTCACCGGATGAAGATAAATGAATATCCGATGAGCCGATTTTCGGTTCTGAAGTTCTGATTTGATGTAAATCCATATTATTGGCATTATAAAATTGCCAATCAGCCACAGATTCTAAGAGTTCTCGTCTCACCTCATAAACTGTTGTATTTTTCGGAGTAAATGAAGTATTTTCTAATAAACTGGGAATGATATTTACTCCTAAAGTATTAATCGGAATATTTTCTAATCTTTCAAACCTCGTTCTACGTTGCTCTTCGTCATAAATACTAATTAAACCTTTGCCAATTTCTTCTCCGTGAAATTTATAATAGAAAAAAGGTTGTTCTAGCCCCCGATCGCAGGATAAATTTTCTTCGGCTAGATTAGCTCTTGATTTGATTAATGATTGGTCAACCCAGAGTTTCAAAGAAAGATTAACCGTGTCATTGTCACGGCGATCTAGTTTAGAAAAACTATCTAGATTAGAAAAACTATAGTTAAATAATATATACGCGGGACTCGCCACCGTATTATCTAAAATTCGATTTCCACCTAAGATAGAAATTGCATCTTCAAAGCTACTCACTCCCCTGACTGGATCCCAAATTGGAGTGATGCAATTTTTCAGGAATTGTATATAATTAATTAAGTTGCTTTTTCCCGAACCATTAGAACCAATAAAAATATTCAGCTTGTTGAGTTTAATTTCCCCGACTAAATTTTTATAATTTTGAGTTTTAATGGAATTCAGAATTGCCATAATTTATTTAAATTTTATAATCTAAGATATATCCAATTGCCTAGATAAGTATAGCGTTTATTGTCCCAATGAAGTACAGAGGTTTTCTGGATTCCCGCCTGCGCGGGAATGACAGGTTTTTTTGTAGTTCATAAATATGACAATTGAAATATATCATCATCCCCCGTCGCTCAGGCAGAAATGTAACATCTTTTAATAATAACCTGTTAGATTCCTGAGCCTGAATAGAAAAAACGATCGCCTCTGCTCCCGAAGAAAACAAAAGCGATCGCTTTTAAATTTGTCCTAATTTTGTTGAACAAAAGTTACACAGAAAATCCCATAATTAAGGATCTAAACGCCACATTTTGATAGTGTCATCAAAACCGCCGCTAATCATGGTTGTTCCATCCGCAGAAAACCCGATTTCTACGGAATCTGTATGACCTTTAAGGGTGCCTTTTTGACAACCATTGCGTGTACTCCACAGTTTAATAGTGCCATTTAAGTCCCCACTGGCTAAGGTGCGACCATCGGGACTAAAGGCGACTGAATAAACTTGCTTGGCGTGACCGTGTAGAGTCCGCCGAAGTTCTCCGGTTTCCAAGTTCCAGAGTTTGACCGTGCGATCCCAACTGCCACTAGCGAGGGTTTTGCCATCAGGGGCGATCGCAATTGACCAAACTGAATCCGTATGACCGGACAAAGTGCGAAAAGCCTTACCCGTGTTGACATTCCAGAGTTTCACCGTGCCATCGGTACTGCCACTGGCGAGGGTTTGACCATCGGGACTAAACTTAACGGATTGCACTTCTTGGGTATGACCGACTAAAGTTTGCTGGAGATATCCCTGAGAATATTCTGGATATTCTGAGGAATATTTCTCATAATATTGCTGAGAATATTGCTGAGAAGATCCGTGAGCATATCCTTTGGCATATTCGTGAGCATATCCTTTGAAAGATTCGGGATAATGTTCAGATTTGTTCTGATCGATATTCCACAGCTTAATTGTTTTATCAAAGCTGCCACTGGCGACTAAAGAGTTATCCGGGCTAAAAGCTACAGAAAACACTCCGGCATCATGGCCTTTGAGAGTTTTCAACAATTCCCCAGTCCGCAAATCCCAAATTTTGACGGTCTGATCGGCACTGCCACTGGCCAACAATTTGCCATCAGAACTAATCGCCACTGACCAAACGGCCCCCGTATGCCCTGCTAAAGTTTGGATGGGAATTCGGGCATTATCGATGCTGACGTGCCACAGTTGAATGGTGCCGTCCCAACTGCCACTGGCGATGGTTTTGCCATTGGGACTGACCGCCACAGACCAGACCGGACCGGAGGTAGTGGCCAAAGTCCGCATTGGTGGCAGATTGTCAGAAGAGTAATAAGGCTTGACGCTGTGATCCTTTGGCGGCTGATTGTGGTATTCGAGAACCGAATATGGGACTGGTTCAGTTGTGATGGTGGTTCGTGGCACTGGTGAAGGTAAACGAGTTGTCACCAGGAGAGATAACAGGGCTACGGTTGCCCCACCGATCGCAGTGACTAAGCGAGTATTTTGAGTGACGGGTAACGAGGGCAGGGATACTTTTCTCAGGTCTTTGAGGATCGTCTCGGCCCGATTGTAGCGCAGCTTCCAATCCCGTTGAACCATTTTGTCCAGGATTTGCCCAAGTTGAAGACTGACGGGGGTTTTCAAATAATCCCGCCAAACCCAGGTTTCTGATTTGGGATCGAAGAGGTCAAAGGCTGAAAGTCCCGTGAGCAGATGCAAGCAAGTTAGCCCTAGGCTATAAAAGTCACTGGCAATCACCGCTTTGCCTTTGGTTTGTTCCGGGGCTGCATATTCGGCAGATCCGGTGACTGTACCCGGGTTAATTTGGCGAAAACGGTTATAAGTTTCCGCTGTACCAAAATCAACTAAGATGAGTTGATTGGTTTGGTGGCTGCGAATGATATTTTCTGGTTTGATATCCCGGTGAATCAGATTGAAACTATGGACAAAATCGATCGCTGGGAGCAAATCATAAAGTAGTTTGCGAATTTGGCTTTCGTTAAATGTGCCTGCTTCGGTTAATTCTTGCTCCAGATTTTGTCCTTCAATATATTCTTGGATGATATATTGACTGCCTTCTTGCTCGAATGAGGCGAGTAATGAGGGGATTTGCGGATGTTTGCCGATTTCTGCAAGCTGTTCGGCGTAGATTTGAAATGCCCCAGTCTTGTTAGGTTTGGCATCAGAGTCAATGAATTGCTTGATGACGCAAGGGGGATGGGACGGTTGATCTTGGTCTATGGCTAAAAAGGTGTTGCCGAGTTTACTTTTCCCCAAAGGCGCGATCGCCCGGTAGCGGTTTTTTAACAGCAATTTCGAGCCACAACTCTGACATAATTCAGCGTGGTCAGAATTTGCAGGATTCTGGCAATCAGGATTAATACAGTATGTCATAATAGCTTTTCCCTGCTTTAGATATTGTCTATGATAAATCTTCTGCCAAATTTGCCCAGTGTCCGGTGCGATCGCCCACTCCACTGAATTTCTTCACGGAACTAGATTCATCCTCTTTGAGTATAAACCTTTGGGCATCAACCCTGGGGGTCAGCAAACCGAATCATCATCGGCTATTGGTGGATATTTTATTTGTGCTCCTAATTTTAGATAGGCGATCGCATGATTGTCGCTTTTGTCCCGTTGTTGTCCCGTTGTCGAGGCTGGCAGTTCTGTATCTTGGCTTTCTGGACTTTCTGAGGGGCGATCGCCTTGACCCTGATTCTCTTCGATCTTACTTTTGATCTTACTGCGAGTTTATCTTAGACAAGAGTGCTTTTCCAAGCTAAAAAGCCCCCCTTTGATCGGGGGGTTGGGGGATCGATCCGTCCTGTTTGCGAGAATTGTCTATTTTGTTGATACTTTATGCGATCGCACCAGATTTAATCAGTTGAATTGCCGATATTTCTTCCCGATCGAGTCATCTCTAAAATAATTCATAATTTTTTACGTTTCTTAACAGTTTGATAGATTTGGGTCGGAATGCAGAGATTATGGCAGAAAACCAGTTTCTGGTTCACTGTGTTGGGGGCGCCACTGGTGCGGTAGATTCCGGGGCTGGTGCCGGTTCTGTCACTGGGGGCGCCACTGGTGCGGTAGATTCCGGGGCTGGTGCCGCTTCTGTCCCAACCCCATCCGGGGCTGGTGCCGGTTCTGTCACTGGGGGCGCCACTGGTGCGGTAGATTCCGGGACGGGTGCCGCTTCTGTCCCAACCCCATCCGGGGCTGGTGCCGGTTCTGTCACTGGGGGCGCCACTGGTGCGGTAGATTCCGGGGTTGGGGCTGGTTCTACCGTTGGCATCGGTTCTTCGATCGCACCCGGTTCTACCGTTGGCATCGGTTCTACCGTTGGGACTGGTTCTACCGTTGGCATCGGTTCTTCGATCGCACCCGGTTCTGTCGTTGGCATCGGTTCTTCGATCGCACCCGGTTCTACCGTTGGCATCGGTTCTTCGCTCCAGTCCGGTTCTACCGTTGGGATTGGTTCTACCGTTGGGATTGGTTCTGGGGCTGGTGCCGGTTCTGCCGTTGGAGTTGGTTCTTTAATTCGAGCAGGTTGTTCCGTTAAGGTCGGTCTTGGTTTCAAGCTAGGTCCTGCTGTCCGACTCGGTGTGGTTGCGGGCGTCACATCCGGGGCCGGGGTTTTCGGAGATTTCGGCACATTGGCAATGATAGACACAAAGCCAATCACGAAAAAAACCCCGGCGAATAACCCCAAACTTAGACCCCAGGGATAATGAGTTGGAGATTTGCTTGGAGATATTGATGTAGAGGATGGAGAATGAGCGCGGGGGGCGATCGCGAGAGTCACTCCTGTTTGCGCCGGTTGATTAATTTCCTTAAGTTCTAAGAGTACATCGTCAACGCTTT
This sequence comes from Planktothricoides raciborskii GIHE-MW2, assembly GCF_040564635.1. Lineage (NCBI taxonomy): Bacteria > Bacillati > Cyanobacteriota > Cyanophyceae > Oscillatoriales > Oscillatoriaceae > Planktothricoides > Planktothricoides raciborskii. The sequence goes on along the minus strand of NZ_CP159837.1, from coordinate 2,594,164 downwards.
GATATCTTCTCGGTAAATAACAGGAGACCATTTTATCGAGAACTCGAGCTAATTGATGGCTGACATTAACTTGATTTTTCCAGACAATTTCGCCGGTAGATGGATCTTCAGGAAATTGACTGGCAGGAATGCCACTTAAGGCTTCAATTCCAATCATCCCCAAGGCATAAATATCACTAGAAAATCTAGGTTTCCCTGCGGCTTGTTCGTGGGGCATATATCCGGGAGTTCCCACCGCAATTGTGCTGGTGGTTTGTCCGGTGGAGGTGACAGCTAGACCTTGAATCTCTTTGACAGCGCCGAAATCAATTAAGACAATTTTGCCATCGGATTTGCGGCGCATAATGTTTTGCGGTTTGATATCGCGATGAATGACGTTTTGTTGGTGAACGTATTTTAAGACTTCTAAAATTTCAATTAGCAGTGCAACAGTCTGCTTTTCACTCAGGATTTTTCCCGGATAGATTTCTTGGGCTAAATCATCGCCTTCGATAAATTCCTGTACGAGGTAAAATTGTCCCCCAGCTTCAAAATACGCAAACAATCTGGGAATGCGATCGTGTTCTCCCAGATGTTGTAATGTGGCGGCTTCTTTTTGAAATAAGGTTTTGGCTGTTGGCAAAACCTGCGGTTGCAGGTCAGAGGTGGAGAGTTGTTTAACGACGCATTTACGAGGAGTGGGCAGTTTTATGTCTTCGGCAAGGTAGGTGATGCCGAATCCACCTCTCCCCAACTCTGAGAGGATTTGATAGCGATTTTCTAGGATGGTGCCAATCATTATTTTAAGAAAAAAAGGGGGGTAAGAGGCTACAGGGGATTGTATCACAGGCATATTCCGGTCAGCAGTGGTCAGTTTGTGTGATTTGCTGGTGGTCGGATTGTGCGAGAAACCAGGTTTCTGAATAAAATCTTGGCTAAAATTCAGGCATTTTTCTGAGAAACCCAGTTTCTAGGAATTGCTGATTTTTTGGCTTTGATGGAGGGTAAAGACGAGGAAGATCCAATCGATAGATATAGGGAATTTCGGCAAACAAATAACAAATAACAAATAACAAGCAACAAATAACAAACAACAAACAACAAACAACAAACAACAAATAAAATCTTATTAAGATTAAACAACTAGAATGGCCGCTGGGCTAAAGGCGTACTACAATGGAAAGGTTGTCTAGATCCTTTTGCCAGCGCGTGATCGAGCGTTATACCCTGCCCGAGATGGGCGAACTTTGGACAGAAACCTATAAGTTAAAAACTTGGCTGCAAGTGGAAATTGCCGTCTGTGAGGCGCAAGCTGAACTCGGATATATTCCTGCGGCAGCGGTTGAAGAAATTAAACAAAAAGCAAATTTTGACCCGAAGCGGATTCAGGAAATTGAGGCGGAAGTCCGCCATGATGTGATTGCATTTCTCACTAATGTGAATGAATACGTGGGGGATGCGGGACGCTATATCCATTTGGGCATGACCAGTTCCGATATGTTGGATACAGCATTGACCCTGCAAATGGTGGCAAGTCTGAATCTGTTGCTGGAAGTGCTGGAAGATTTGATTCAAGCGATTCGCTATCAGGCGCAACAACACCGAGATACGGTGATGATTGGCCGATCGCACGGAATTCATGGGGAACCGATTACTTTTGGGTTTAAGTTAGCCGGTTGGTTGGCGGAGGTGTTGCGTCACCGCGATCGCCTGATTCAACTGCGGAAACGTATCTCTGTGGGTCAAATTTCCGGGGCAATGGGAACTTATGCCAATATTGACCCCAGAATTGAGGCGATCGCCTGCCAAAAACTAGGACTCGAACCAGATATCGCCTCCACTCAGGTGATTTCCAGAGAAATTCACGCGGACTTTGTGCAACATTTGGCCTTGTTGACGGCCTCCATTGAACGGTTTGCCGTGGAAATTCGCAACTTGCAACGCACCGATGTGTTGGAAGTTGAAGAATTTTTCTCTAAAGGACAAAAAGGTTCTTCGGCAATGCCCCATAAACGCAACCCCGTGCGTTCAGAACGGCTGACCGGGATGGCTCGATTAATTCGCGGCTATGCCATGACCGCTTTGGAAAATGTGGCCTTGTGGCATGAGCGGGATATTTCCCACAGTTCCGCAGAACGGGTGCTGCTGCCGGATGCCTGTATTCTGACTCATTTTATGTTGGTGGAAATGACTGATTTGGTGAAACATCTGTTGATTTACCCCGACAATATGCAGCGCAATATGAATGTTTACGGCGGTGTAGTGTTCAGTCAGCGGGTGATGTTAGCCCTGGTTGGTCAAGGAATGCGCCGCGAGGAAGCTTATGCGATCGTGCAATCTTGTGCTCATCAAGCCTGGAATAAACTTGATGGTGATTTTCATGCACTGATTTGCCAAGATCCCAGAGTGAAGGAAAAACTCACCCCAGAGGCGATCGAGGCTTGCTTTGATCCACAGCAACAACTCAAAAATCTCAAGGAAATTTATCAGCGATTGGGGATTTAATTGCGGATTTATTTGGGGATTTAACTAACAAAACCACAGAGACACAGAGGACACAAAGTAAGATAATTAAAGTTATACAATCTTTGTGTTCTTTGTGTCTTTTTGGTTAATTTATGTAATTGACTTATTTGAGGTTTAATTGCTATATTTAAATAACAATTCATTCAGATGATCGATGGTCATTGTTTCCCCTAATGGGATTAATAACCAACCGTTTTCTTGGCGTTTTAAAGTCGCTGTCAGTAAGGCGGTTTTTCCTACCCATTCCGGGTTAGATAAAGATTGGTGAATGAGTACCTGCCCGGAGAAGCGATCGCATAGTCGCCAAAACCCATTTTTCACTTCACTAAAATCTTGTTTTAAATCGGCACCAGAGTCAATGGCTACCCCAAAGATAATCTGCGCGATCGCCTTTGGCACTTGGTTCAAATTGATCGACATATTCTCATCATCGCCTTCCCCCGCTCCGGTTAAATTATCATTAGAAAGAATAATTGCCCCTGAGTCATGTTTGGGATGAGCAGCATAGATGAAATCCATTTTACCGCGAGGTAATTTACCGCTGTCATCTAAACAGAGTGCCACCAAGTCGAGATCGATATCATTTTCCACATCATCTTTGGCATCATCTTCCATATCATCTTCCACTGCCATATCCCACCCTAAACCACATTTGAGTCGGGTAAAATGGCTCAATTCATGTTTTATTGGTCTAACAGAATTCATCATTGTTTGAATCTTGGTCTGATTATTACTGCTTTCAATAGTTTATAGCAATTTTCGGAGTTATTTTGAAGTACAAATACAAAAAAACCTGTGATTCCCCCGTTAGGGAACCATGTGCGTCAGCGCTATATGCGGGAATCCAGGAAACCTCTGTACTTGATCCGCATTGCTACCGCTATATTGTTTCTGATATATAATAATTTATTCATGCCTATTTTAAGCTGAATTTCCTCTAGCTTGGGGTAAACTTTAAAACTTATCGGTGATTTTTTTCACCTGAGCGATCGCTTCTTCTGGTTTCCCAGAAAGAGGGAAAATCAAAATACTCTGGACTTCTGGATCTTTGACTAAACTCTCTAAATGCTGAAATTGTCGCTCTGTAATCGCGATGCCATTTGATTGCTTAACATAACCTAACTCTTGAGCAAAATTTTCCTCACTATAAACTTGGATAAACACACGGTCTACACTCCAGTTTTCCCAATCAGCGGCAAAATATTGTTTCGCCCAATAAGGATTATGATGACAAAGGTCAAAGCTAACAGCAGGATTCGCTTTTTTCATCTCAGCAATCATCTCTTCCACAAACTTAGTTAAACTGGCAGTGCGGTCAACTTTTCCCGGCAGTTCCGCATAATAACCCAGATAATCATCCCACTGCACCGCATCAATTTTGGGGTATTTTTTCACAAATTCCACTAGGATATCTTTAAAAAATTCTCCTACTTCGGGAATTTCCACATCCAGGACATAATGATCGACTCCGGGATGAGTCCTATCCACCCCGGGGACAATCCATTTCCGGGCAACAGCCAAGTCAAAAACCGGACTATTTTCATCAATTTTTATCCCTTTTTCAAAATAAGCATGAACTTGCATCCCGTGTTTATGGGCTTCATCGATTAACCAATCTAACCAGCGATCTTGAAATTCATTGGGACAGCTTTCATAACCTAAAGTTTTTTGCATTACTTGGCTATTGTACATAGTGCAAGCATTGCCCCAAACCCCATGAATTATGGTATTAATTCCTTGAGAGTGATAATAACGGACTCGTTCTCTAATCGTTTTTTCGTCGGTATTATTGGTGATGGCATAACGACTGATATAAACCCCGCGAATAATTTTGCTTTCCCAGGTAGTTCCAGCCTGCGGATTTACAGCTTTTTTATGGATCGTTTTGGGTTGTTTTTCTGCGTTAGGCTGGGGGTCATTCGCTAATATTTGTGGCGGTGATTGGGTTTGAGTGGCTGTTTGACTTTCTGGGGTTTTTTCTGATGGTTTGGCAGTAGGGATATTCGCCGTAATATCGGCAAGAAACGGTTGAACTTCTTCGGGAATCGGGATTTGTTGCACTAAAGCAAAAAGTTGGTTGGTTAAAAAATCTTTTTGGTGGGTAAATAACCAATAACCGCCGCCAATGAAAATGAGGATGATGGAAATAGGAATATTACTACATCCACAGCCACTAGGCTTTTTTTTGACGATTTTTTCTTGATTTTTCATGGTTTGATGATTCTGGTTGCTGGGGGATAAAAAGTTGTTTTTTTGTGAGTTTATGGTATGATTATATCATTAATATAAAATAATTGACATAAGTTTGTGGTTTGATTGCGTGGCTAGATTAATGTAAACAAAGAATCAAGAAATGAAGCGATCGCATCATCATCGGAATGTTGCTGGGTCGGCAGGGGGAGAGATAAATGAGCGAAATTAACCACCCCGTTTTCTGGGGTTGGGCGCGATCGCCAGCATTGTCAGCATTCAGGAGTCTCACCCCTTAGTTTAACGATCGCTTCAGTTGTTAGAGGCGATCGGTTAGCATAAATACAGAATCAATATAAATCAGCCGATGCTAAGGACTGGCAACTTGTAATAAAAGTCAACATTTCAAAATCTGAAAGGCTTGATTGTATTGGCAATTGAATCTTTGGCAACTTCCCTGATATTCTTAGCAACAATACCAGCAAAAATTCTATGATTGGACTCTTAGCGGCACTTTCGGCAGCAGCAGCGGGGGGTATGAGAATTGCCCTACCTTTACTTTTAATTGGTTTGTTGCAAAATGAGGATCTTTGGTCACGAGTCCCTTTATTGTCAAAGCTTCATCCCCAAGTGGTAATTGCCGTATTGGTAAGCTGGTCATTGTTTGAACTATTTGCCTCAAAAAAGCTATTGGGGCAACGGGTGTTACAAACGGTTCAGTTGGTTTGTAGTCCATTTGTTGGGGCAATTATGGGTATGGCGATCGCGCAACTAACCTTTGTAGGAGAAGATGCGGATGCCCCAGGATTTGTGATTGCAATTATTGGGGTAGTCGGTGGACTATTAGCCTTAGTATTGCAACTGGTTCAAGTCGGCTGGTTTTATCGTTTGGGACGACTACCTTTTTGGGCAATTTTAGCCCAAGATATTCTCTGTATTTCTCTCGTCTTATTAGCTTTTGATGCCCCCAGGGAAGGAGCAATTATTGCCTTATTATTATTGTGGTTAGCGATTCGCAGTTCCCAACAGTGGTATCGCTGGTATATGCATCAAGGAGTTAAACAACATCCTCGTCACCACAAGCAAAAACCGGATTAAGTAAGACATAAATGGGGCAAAAATTAGGCAAAAATTAGGCAAAAATGGGGCAACAATGGGGCAAAAATTCGGGATCGTCCATAAAAAAATAAAGTCCGCCAAAAGCGGACTTTATCTATGTAGCGCATATAGTAGCGCATATATATGTTATATGTAGCGCGATTACTTTAACCTATCGATCGCCCAAGGGATTACAACAATCCGACAAAATGTAACGGGCCATGACCGCTAATTAACTCAGCGACCAAAGCAATAAAACCAATCATCGCCAAGCGACCATTCCAAACTTCCGCTGTGGTGGTTAAACCCCACTCCCAACGTTCTTGGGGATAAAGTTTGAAAGTCTTTTGCGGACGCATAACTTTGGAGAAATTGACACGAGGAGCCCGCAAGGCTTCTTCCACTAAATCCGCCAAGTCATTAATAAATACGGGATGAGTATTTAAAGCCGGAACCCGATAAAAATTCTCAATTCCCGCTTCTTCGGCGACTTCCCGATATTCAATATCAATTTCTTCCAGGGTTTCGATATGTTCCGAGACAAAACTAATCGGCACTATCATTAAATCTTTAACCCCTTTGTGGGCTAATTCTTCAATGGCTTCATCGGTATAGGGTTTCAACCATTCTATTGGACCAACGCGACTTTGATAAGCCAAAGTGTAGTCATTTGGCCGATTTAAGGTTTGCATGATTAACTTGGTGCAGTCCTCGATTTCCTTTTGGTAAGGATCCCCCAGGTCATCCACATAACTTTGCGGCACCCCGTGAGCACTGAAGAAGATATGCACTCGATCGGGATTTGGGCATTGATCCAGTTCGCGACTAATTAAGTCAGCCATTGCTTGCAAATAGCCAGAATGTCTGTACCACGAGGGAATCACCGTATAGTCAATCTTTTGTAATTCTGGGTCTTGTTCCCACAAGGTTTCCAATTGCCGGAAGCTAGAGCCACTGGTGCTAATGGAAAATTGAGGATACAGGGGTAAAATTACTAAGTTGGAGATGTTATCGCGCTTGATCTGAGCGATCGCCTCTTCGGTGAACGGATGCCAATAGCGCATCCCCACATAAACTTCGGCATTATGTCCATTGGCTTCTAGCTGCTGCCGTAGGGCGATCGCTTGTTCTTCTGTAATCCGACGCAGGGGAGAACCCCCGCCTATTTTTTTATAATTTTCTTGTGATGTTTTTGCCCTGCGACTGGAAATTAGCCACGCTAAGGGTTTTTGCAGCCAGGGAAAAGGTAGGCGAATAATTTCTGGATCAGAAAAGAGGTTGTACAGGAAGGGGCGGACATCCTCAAGCTGTTCCGGCCCACCTAGATTGAGTAATAATACCCCTACACGGCCCATAATAGTTATAATTTCCCAAACACTTTAATTTTCGTAATCTATTGTAACAATAAAAGCTGAGATGCTATCAGATTTATTGAGAAAGTATTTCGCATTGCCGATCGCACTCACAACAAGGAAAAAGCCGTGGCTACAATTCTCAGAGACTTAAGTTATCAGCACCAATGGCTATATGACAGCATCTCCGGTTTAGCGTCTCTCGCGGTGGGGGGTGAGTCCCGGTTTCGCCGACTGCCCTTGCAAGGGTTGAACCTCCCCAGGGACAGCAAAGTCCTGGATCTCTGCTGTGGCAGTGGTCAAGCTACTGGGGTCCTGGTGGAAAATTTTGCCGATGTCACCGGACTGGATGCCTCCCCATTATCGATCAAACGGGCGCAAAAAAATGTCCCCCAGGCTTCATATATAGAAGCCTTTGCGGAGGAGATGCCAATAGGCGATCGCCTATTTGATTTAGTCCATACCAGTGCAGCCCTTCACGAAATGCAGCCGCAACAGTTGCGACAAATTCTCAAAGAAGTCTATCGGGTCTTGAAACCAGGGGGCATTTTTACCTTAGCGGATTTTCATCCCCCCACAAATCCGATTTTTTGGCCTGGGGTCGCCATATTTTTCTGGTTATTTGAAACCGAAACCGCATGGCATTTGTTAAAAACTAACTTACCGGAATTACTCACAGAAGTGGGATTTGTTGTGGAAAAATCCACCCTTTATGCTGGGGGTAGTTTACAAGTAATTCAGGCCAAGAAAAATTAATTGTTTAAAGGAAGCATTCCGGTAGTGGTAGGGTGCGTTAGTCGGGGCAAAAATTATGACTCAAATTAATTATCTTCATTCCCGACGTAACGCACCATACAAACTCAAGCAAACAAGCAAAGAAACCGGGTTAGAAACCGGGTTTCTTAAAGAAACCCGGTTTCTTGATTGGGTGACAAAGATGGTCTAAAGAAACCCGGTTTCTCTGTTGCCCTCTGTTGGGTTTCGTTCCTCAACCCAACCTACGAATACTCATTGCTTTAGGAAAAATATGACAAGTTTTTCCGCTCGCTTCAATTTACTTAAACTCGTAATGTCAGAAATGTCAGAATTGTCAGAAAAATCTGAGGAAGGGGTCGATCGGAAATCTATCTTTTAATTTCGCCTTTAATATTTAAGGTGGATCATTATCACCCCACACCAATAATCAGCTATGAGTAGAGGTTATTCGCAGTTTGATGCTCTCACTGCTATTCTGGCAGGAACCTTAACCGTTGCCGGAATTGTTACTTTTGCCCCGTCACCGCTTTTGGCAAAATCTGCCCAAGAAATTGCTCAATTAGCGATTCCTGTCACCGTTCAAATTAATGGCGAATCTGCCAAAGCTACCAGTAGTGGGTCTGGGTTTATTATTGCGAAACAAGGAACAACTTATACCGTTCTCACCTGTAATCATGTGGTTAAAGATGCTCAATTTACCTATAAGATTCGCACGAATACAGGACAAGACTATGCCGTAACCAATATTGTCATATTACAAAAAAATGACAATCAACCAGATTTAGCCGTTGTCACCTTTAACAGTGCAGAATCCTATCCAGTTGTCACCTTGGGAAATTCCGATCGCGCTGCCGTTGGTTCAGAAATTTTTGTGTTTGGATATCCCGCGAATGTGTTGAATAATAAATATGGAAGTAGTCGTAATTTTGAGTTTTCTCCAGGGTTTGTCACCAGCCGTCTGAACAACCATCCTAGAGGTTATACTTTACGCTACAATGCTGTCACCAAAGGTGGCATGAGTGGCGGGCCGGTATTTGATTCAGAAGGACGAGTAATTGGCATTCACGGGGAAGGTGATCGCGATTATGATACTGTAGCCGATGGTCAAGGAAATCGTACCGGCAGAGTGGCGACAAAAACTGGCTTTAATTCCGCAATTCCCATTAATATTTTTATCGCTAAACTATCCGAAGCGGGGTTAAGTGCTGCCGCGATCGCGATCGACGATTCGCCGACTACGAATGCCCCAGTCGCCGTAAATAATCCTAATAATACTCAAACTTTTTATGTTCGGGGATTAAGTCGCTTTGACCAAGGAGATTTTTCTGGGGCGATCGCCGATTTTACTCAGGCAATTCAAAGTCAGGCAAATTACTCAGAAGCTTTTTTTTATCGCGGTCTGGCTTATTTTGAGCAAGATAAGTTTGCCGAAAGTATGGCGGATTATAATCGAGCCATTGAGATTAATTCCGCTTATGTGGATGCTTATTATAATCGGGCGTTAGTTCGTGCGGCAATGGGCGATCGCCTCGGTTCAATTGATGATTACACCCAAGTAATTCGTCTGGATCAAACCTTTGCCGCAGCTTATAATAATCGCGGGTTAGCATTGTCAGATTTAGGCGACCAACAACAGGCGATCGATGATTTTAATCAGGCTTTACAAATCAATCCGGGGCGATCGAATACTTATTTTAATCGCGGATTAGCCCTGTTTAGAATTGGCAGCGATCGGGCGGCTTTGACTGACTACACTCAAGCCATTCAACTAAACCCTTATTATGCCAAAGCTTATGCCAATCGAGGCATTACTTTAGCCAGAATGGGCGATCGGCTTGGAGCAATTTCCGACTTACAACAAGCCGCTCGTTTATTTCAAGCCCAAGGCATGAATGCCGATGCCGAAAAAGCATTAGAAATGGCTCGTCAACTGCAACGGTAAAGGCGAGCGTCAATATATCAATATAAAAATATGATGCGATCGCGTTTTCCCAGTGAATAAAAATCTGTAAAATCTGTAGGGGCAAAGCATGACCGCAGAGATTTCTGGTTAAAAACTTAAATTTATTACGGTCATGCTTCGCCGCCCTCCGTGGTTGCCCCAAGCAGAGATTTCTGGTTAAAAACTTAAATTTATTACGGTCATGCTTCGCCCACCCTAACCGATTAGGCGGACGACTGTCTAAGCCACACCATAATCTGTATAAGGGCGCTTGTAGGGGGGATGCAAACCCAGGACAATATCCTCGCGAGGAATTCCCATTGCCACTAATTCCTCCGCAGGATTCCAATCGGTGAGGTTTTGTTGCAACCAAATTTTACCATCTTTAATATCAAAATGAATAATCGAGCGATAAATCCGATTTAGCTCTTGCCAACCCACATCCATCCATTGATAATGATCTCGTTGGGTATCAAAGATGAGTTGTGTTTCAATTTCAGGATTTGACGGGTAATACTCATAGTTTGCATAACGAGTGAGCAGGCTTTGAATCGCTGTTCGATATTGTTCTACTTTATCCATTTTATAATAATCTCCTTGACTGGATCGTAAACAATTAAAAGCACTTGGTATTTTTGAATGGCTGTTTGAGTAAAATCCAGTTGAAAAAAGGTTTGATAACTTTCTAAGGGAACAGCCAAATATAGGGTACGCTCTGGGTCAATAGTTTCTAGTGCCAAACGGTAACTGAGAAACTGTCCTAGTGCAGCATAAAAATCGGTGATAGCAGAAGGATTGAGAAAGCTTTTAATTTCAACAGCAATTTTTTCATTTTCCCGTTCAGCGGCCAGTAATTTTTCTGCACCCAAATCAATTTGAAAGTCAACTTTCCCATACTTGAACCCAAAAGGGTCTTGGGTAATGACCCACTGTTCTTTTGTGAGTGCTATTTTAACAACATCGTGAAAACGGTCTTTAGCCACAACAGACAATCCGATAAGCGAGGTGCTATCCAAACTTATCATAGCAAGTCAAACAGTGAGTAGGGTCGCGGTCTGTAGGGGCGAAGCATGACCGCAGAGATTTCTGGTTGAAAGCTTAAATTGATTACCGGAATGCTTCGCCCTCCGTGGTTAACCCAAACATTAAAATCTGTAGGGGCAAACCGATGGCGGTGGTTGCCCCAAGCAGAGATTTACAGCGGTTTTCTGCCCTTGTAAACCACACCCGTCGGGGATTAAAATCCCCGCCTGTAGGGGTCAACGGCCGCTGACCCCTACAGGCGGTTAAAACCGACTAATCATACTTGGTAGGGGTCAACGGCCGTTGACCCGTACAACGGCTGTTGACCCGTACAGAATTTTAGTCGGTTTTAACCGACTTGTGCTGTTAGCCAGGGAATTTATTCCCTGGCGGTTAATTGACAGGCGATTAATTCCCTGGCGGTTAATTGGCGGTTTTGGCGGTTAATGTGGTTTATTAATTTAAAAACCGCTGTATGGTTAAAGGCTTAAATTGATTACCAATTTTAAAAAATTATTGCTACAGTTGCGAGGTTTTTTCGGGCGCAAGCATTGCGCCCCTACTGTTGCATTTTTAATTGTAAATGGTATTATTCCCAAAATGCTTCACCCAGGCAAAAAATTGGGCTTTTTCAAAACAAAAATTAAGGACACGGCAATGCCGTGTCCCTACCGAATATCCTAAAAATTTACGGTCAACAATATTGTCCGTCTAGGCTGATTTCTGCCTTCAACCGTAAACTCCACTCTACCAAAACCCTTTGGCCCCGGTTCCACTAACTCATAGCGAGATGTCACAGTTCCGGCTAATGAATTATATTGACTGAAAACGACATTGGGATTTCGGCCAACCGCCGTATCTGTATCCCCACCCCAAGAACCCCAATCATCAAAAGTCGAGCGAATTGGTAACAAAAGATTGGCAATATCTGGAGGGGTTAATCGTTGATCCGCTAAAACTTTTTGGGCATTATGAATACCGCACAACGTTGGCCCAGAAATTTTGGCATCACTATATTGATCCTGAAATTTTTGCACAAAACCAAAGCCAACATTTGCCCCCACATCTTCTTGTTTTTGCCGACCCCACAAGCGACTAATACTGGAGTCCACGCCGCCAGTCCCATGTTGGGCTAATTCTGTGCGGTTGCTGGTAAAACGTCGCCTAACAAATTCTGTATCAGCCATGCGAATGCGGTTCGCCGCATCAGGGGGAATGTCACTGCCAACATTGGTATTTCCTTCCAAAATAGAAGATAAAACCCCGGAAACCGGCTGTACCCCACAATATTGTTGCAATCCGCTAAAAACCCCATTAGCGGAAAAGGCGCTGAGGGGAAATTCTAAAGAATAGGCTTCAGCAGGTTTAGGGAAAAAAATCCCAGAAGTTGTGGAAGCCGCAAAAGAAGCGCCACCCCAGATAATCATCCGATTCACTTGACGACGACTCAGACTCATAATTTATCGACTCCCTGGAGAACTAGCGCCCGGGTTCAGATGGAATTTGAAGAAGTGGTAAGAACCACTATACTCACAGTTTTCTTGTCTGGAACAATTAAGATCAATAGCGAGGCTTCGTCCGTTACTCACATCCACCAGGAATGTATTGATCTTTCCCGATTCCCCTTCATGTCGAGCCACTTCACTGCCATCCACATAAACTTGGATAATGGCTGGAGGTAATTTCGATGTATCTGGAACTCCATACTGTATTTCTAAGGTTCCGGGTCCCCCTGGCAGTCTACAGGTAATCTCAAAAGGGCTTATTGTCATAATACTGGTGTATAGCTCTCTGCCGATGGAAATATCTGCTCCACGCCCCCGAGAATGTGCCCAACCCAGAACGTAAACACATGACAGGTCGAATATAAAAATCGGGCGCTGGGCTTGGGCGGCTGGTGGCATGGCAGTCCCTAGCATCGCCGACAGCATCCCCATCGAAAGCCACCGCCTGACTGAGGGAAATTTTTTCATAAAAATATGCTGGCAATATTTCATTTAACTATTTAGGTGACGACTCAGACTCATAATTTATCGACTCCCTGGAGAACTAGCGCCCGGGTTCAGATGGAATTTGAAGAAGTGGTAACGCTGATGATCACGACAGTTTTCTTGTCTGGAACAATTAATATCAATAGCGAGGCTTTGTCCGTTACTCACATCCACCAGCAATGTATTGATCTTTCCCGACTCCCCCTCCTGTCTAGCAACTTCACTGCCATCCACATAAACTTGGATGATGGCTGGTGGTTTGCTAGATCTATCTGGAACGCCATACTGTATTTCTACTGTTCCGGGTCCTCCTGGAAGCCTACAGGTAATTCCCACCGGGCCTGTTGACATAAAACTGGTGTATAGCTCTCTACCTATGGAAATATCTGCCCCAGAAGTGAAGATGTTGGTGTAACCTTGCCAAACCGTAACACATTCCAGGTCGCGTAAATAAATCGGGCGCTGGGCTTGGGCTGCTGGTGGCATGGCGGTTCCTAGCATGGCAGACAGCATCCCCATCGAAAGCCACCGCCTGACTGAGGGAAATTTTTTCATGGAAATAGCCTCAGAATGATTCTTTCCACTATTGTAGGTAAGGAACCGTGACAGTGCTGTCACCATTTCACGCCCACACCCCATCAGAAATGTCAGAAAAATTGTCACCAATGTCAGCAATGTCGGTTATAATTGCCAGAAATTAATCTGGTAGGGGCAATCCCCCCGTGGTTGCCCCAATATTTGTGGTTGCCCCAATATTTGTGGTTGCCCCAATATTTGTGGTTGCCCCAATATTTGTGGTTGCACCAACACCGTTTCGGGGTAGGCACCGCCATCGCACTACCCCTACAAAATTCCCAAAATCAACCATTTATTTTAATCTGATGGACATCACAGACGTGCTTAACCTCGCAGAAGCGTTGATATTTATGAAAACTGGCAAGCACTTAGACCATCTGCAAAAAGCTGTCCTCCAGGGAACATTTGAAGGGAAAACTTATACCGAAATCGCCGCAGAAACTTATCAAAGCGAAGGGCACGTCAGGAATACTGGATCGGAACTCTGGAAAGTGTTATCAGCAGAATTAAAAGAAGAAATTAATAAATCAAATTTTCGAGCAGTTATTGAAAAAGTAGAATTTAAGAATTTTTCCGCAGATAACGTAGGTCATGTAACAGTTAATAACCTCAACTTTTGCCGCGAAAGTAAACTAGCAACCACCGGCAACCAACAACCGGAAAAAAAAACACCAAAACAACATCTAAACCTCGGTGATGCCCCAGAAATTACCGCATTTTACGGACGCAAAGAAGAACTTGCCACCCTGCAAAACTGGATTCTAGAAAAAAACAGCCGATTGATTGCCATATTAGGACTCAGAGGCATCGGCAAAACTACCCTCGCGCTTCAACTTCTCGAACAAATAAAACCGGAATTTGACTATATTATTTATCGTAGTCTGCGTTTTTCCCCGACTCCAGAAACAACCCTGAGCAACCTGCTAGAAATCTTCTCTCCTTCAGACATTCCCAATAATATAGAAACCCAAATTTGCCAACTTCTCGAATATCTGCGGCAATATCGCTGTTTGATTGTGCTTGATGATGTGCAAATGCTTTTCACTGCTCAAAAACTGGCAGGACACTATAAAATCGGCGGGGAAAATTATCAACGTTTCTTTAAACTCATGGCCGAAGTTTCTCACAATAGTTGTTTAATTCTCATTGGTTCGGAAAAACCGCGAGAAATTGCTAACTACGAAAAAGAAAATAAATATTGTCGCAGCTTAGTTTTATCCGGTTTAGGAATAGAAGCTGAAGAAATATTAAGACAACAAAATTTAAGCGATGAGTCAAGCTGGGAAAGTTTAATTGAGATTTACCAAGGCAACCCCCACTGGCTAAAACTCACCGCCACCCTGATTCACGAATTATGCGGTGGTAGAGTGGCGGATTTTTTACAGTTTGAAATGCCGATTATTAGTGACTCTTTGGCAGAATTGTTAGACGATGCTTTGGAACGTTTGACCGAGGCTGAAAAATCGACGATATATCACATTTCACAGGCAGCAGAACCCGTGAGTTTGGGGCAAATTTTTCAGGAAATCCAGATGTCCTCAACAGACTTATTTAATGTGATGCATTCCCTGAAACGCCGGTTTTTAGTTGAGGATATTCCTCAAGATAAAATTAATTTTTTTACAGTGAATCCTGTGTTTAAGGCGTATGGGAAAAAAGATGGGTAAATGCGGCTTAAAAAAGAAACCGGGTTTCTAGGTGAATTTTTGTCTTCGGCAAAGATGGTCTAAAGAAACCCGGTTTTTGAACTCAATTAAGAAGTAATCTCTTTAGTGAGATTTTGCACCAATTCCACAGGTAAACCTGTAAATTTCACCACTTGCTCTATAGTCATCCCTGACTTGAGAAGATTTAGAGCAATTTCTTTTTTACCTTGAATAGACAATTCTGGCAAAATAAATATCTCGATCCCCCCAACCCCCCTTAAAAAGCTAATCTTGTAGGGGTTTGTAAATGCTGTATTTAAAAATTGTTCTTCAGATTGTTTAGCGATTTTTTGGGTAAATTTTAAATTTTTTTATCAAAAAAACCGCTATTGTTTCAATAAAAAAGGTAAGTTATATAATTTTTTAGGCCAGAAAAAAGCTAGGAATAAACCGGGTTTTTAGGTTAATTTTGGACTTCGGCAAATATTTTTTTGTGAAAAAACCCGGTTGCTGATTTTCTACCCATGATTTTCTAGCCATTCTAACAATAGTGACGGATATCTTCCTGACATTCATCGGCTAAGTAGCAGAGGGCACGAAACCGTAGACTAATGAGTTCTTCATACAAGGGATTGAGTTTACATAAGGGAGGAATATGGATGGTGTAACCGAATAAGCTAATTTTTCTCTCAAAGGGACATTGGGTGGGAATGACCTGACAGATTAAATGGGCGATTTTTGCATTGTCAATTTTCAGTTGATTCAGCCAGTGCCGCATGGGATTTAAGGCTTTAAACGGTTTATGGTTAGAAATGGTTTGAGTGGCGATGATTTTTTGGCCAATTTTGATGAGGTTTAACATGGTTTTGGGTAATTTTGTGTAGTTAAAGGTTGTTATAAGTAGGTGAACATAATTAATTGCACTTTTCGTTCTCCACCGTAAATCCTTGGATTCCCGCCTTCGCGGGAATGACAGTTTTTTTTCTGATATGGTCTGCATTTATTTCTGCCCACCTACTTAGCGGTCTTAAGTTATTTCTCCCAGAACGGGAGAGGAGGACTCATATAGTCCATGAATCCTGTACGGATTGCGATATATTCCTATTTAAGCATAACTCTAGTAAATGTAAAGACTAAATGTATATAAATAAATTTTATATTGTATTATTTCTGCTTAAGTTTGAGCGGGTTTTTATTTGAATAAAAAATCAACCCATCCCGAATAATGAACGGAAAAGAGTTAGGACTGATTTATCTACAGTCGGAGGTCAAAGGAGGCGAATCGCAGTCTCCGAAAAAATACGGATAAAAATGTAGGTTATGCGGTGGTGTGATTTAAGTTTTCTATAAATAAACTTAATTGTTAACTAATAATAATGGCTGGTATAATTTATCGACATATACCAGAGATTAGGCCATTTAAATATGCCATACAAACAAAATGCCAAACAAAGTGCGAAGCCAGGTTTACGAGATAGCGTTGCTAAGGCGAAAATTCGGGTTTTGTTAGGACTGTGGGATTTGGACGCGACGAAAAACCCGGTGAAGAAAGGCGAAGTGATTAAGTGGGTGAAGAATTCTAATGAGCGATCGGCTGATTACGATCCGGTGTTGGAGGAGTTGGTCGCGAAAGGCGCGATCGCCGTGGCAGGTAATCAGATATCTTTGAGCGATCGCGGTTTGGGGATGCTAGACGAAAGTTTGACCAGTGCGGAGTTGTCTCTGGGTGAGGGAGAAAACGGCCCGTTTGAGTTTCCCGGCAGTATTATTGGGACAAAAGTGGCGAATGCGTTGCTGAAGTGGATTCGCGATCGCGCCCGGTTGTCCACGGTTGCCGCTTCTGCAACCCCCGCAACTCCCGACGCAACCAAATCTCAGGCTAAACCGGCAAAATCGGCAAAATCTGAAGGGGCGGTGCCGCGAAGCGGATCCCTTCCGGGAATCGCTTCTTATCAGCAGTTTACCAAAGTGGTTTTACAAGTTTATGACCAACTGAACCGGGATTATAACTATGAGCATTTGGTGCCGATTTATCATTTGCGCCGAGAAATAGGCGATCGGGTTTCTCGTTCCCAGTTCACCGACTGGCTAATCGAAATGCAAGCCAATGATATTTTGCAATTGATGACTGGGGATATGCCTAATATGACCCCGGACAAACGGGAAGATTCTGTGATTATTCCCGATGTGGGTCTGCGCCATTATGCCAAGCGGATCGATCGCTAAGACAATCACCAAGGCATTTATCAAAATTTTCTTAACCTTCGTTCTCCTCACCTCTGAAACTCTCTATGGATAATTTATCAGCTTCCCCAATCGAACAAATCAACAGCGCCATTCAAGCAAACAATCCTTTCAATGCGGGAATTGTAAAAAAACAGAATGTTTGGGGTAAAGATTTTCCTGATTTAACCGTTCTACATCAAAAAGCCTCAGACAAAGTGCTGGAAGCACTGGAAACCGTTAAAAGCAGTAAAGACCGCAAAGATAAAGTGACTTCTCTGGCGATAATGGGTTCAGTTGGTGTCGGCAAAACTCATATTATCAGTCGGATTCGCCATCACTTGAAAGAAAAAGGCGATGGTTTATTTATTTACAGCAGTTTCGATACTTACAGCGATCTCAATTTGGTTAAATACAACTTTCAACACAGTTTAGTTGAAAGTCTCAGCTACCCAGGCAGTCAAGGAGTGATGCAATTCCAGGAAGTTGCCGCATCCTTGGCGAATGATGGTTTGCAAGTCCTGAATCCGAAAAATAAAAGACAAGACCCCGCCAAGCTGATTAAAAATTTTGACAAAGTATATCAGCAAGGATTGGCAAAAAAGCAAAATTTAATCGATATTTTGCAGGAGCAAATTCTCAAAAGCAAACCCCAAGAAGATCCTTATATTGTCCGGGCGACATTATGGTTACTGTCTCAAAGTAAAGCCCCCTTTGCGCTGAAATGGTTATCCGGTGAAGAGTTGGCTCCCGCAACTGCTGCCGAGATGGGTTTACCTGCCAATGCCAACAAAACCAATCAGCAAAAAGAAAATGATGCATTAATCACAACTCTGCACATTTTAAATTTGATCAGTGTCTATAACCCAGTGGTCATTTGTTTCGATCAACTTGACATCGATCAAATAAATGATGCAGGTTTTACGACGGCTCAAGTAGCAGCTAATTTAGTCAGCACTCTTTATGATCAGTTAGAAGTGGAACTCGTTGGTCAAGGAGTAGTTATTTTGACTGTACTTATCCCAAATAAATGGAATAATGAGGTTAAATATTTAGGATCGGGAATTACCCACCGATTTTCGACATATACTAATAATCAACCTCTGGAATTAAACCCGCTCAATGGAGGTTTATTTGTAGACCTGGTAAAATTATGGCTGAATGAGTTTTACCAAAAACACAACCTAGTTCCGCCGGATCCTCTTTATCCCTTCCAAGAAAGTGATCTGCTCAATTATGGCAAAAATAAACCCACAGTTCGGGAAGGTTTAGAATGGTGTGCCAAAAACTTTAAAGCCCCAGACAAGCCGCCTTTGCCATCGGATCCAGTAGAGAGATTTCAATTAGCCTTACAAGCAGTTCGCTCTAGCAATCAAGTTAAAACATTAGATACTTTAGAGGATAGCGAGGCTAGTCAAACAATTGGCGCAGCTTTAAAGTTTAGCTTTCAAACTTTAATCGGCGAAACCTTCACCGGACAAACGCCCAGTGGTCAGCCCTTAAATAATGTGCAAATTATTGCCGTTGAAGAAATTACCCCCAAATCTAAAAATTCCGGCTGGATTAATTTTAAACTGGTGGGTGAAGAAAATGGTCAGCGGTTTAAACTTGGGGTGGCCGTTCTCGAACATACTCATGGGTTATCCGTCGGTGCCGGAATGCAGCGGTTAATTGACTATGACACTTTTGATCTGACTCGTGGCTGTTTGGTGCGGTCTGCGGAGAAAAAAATCCTGAAAAATTGGCATTCTTCTGGTTATTTGGAAACCCTGCTACAAAACGGTGGCGAATGGGCAGATTTAAAACCACAGGAAATTAAACCCCTGCTTGAGTTTTATTTTGTTAATGAGCAACGGGAAAACTACGGTCTGAGTGAACAGCAAGCGATCGAGTTTAGCAAACCGGAGATTATTCAGAATCCTTTATTGTTGGAAATCTTAAGCAGTCCTACGGCGATTATTGAGGATATCATTAAGCTTTTTGATGATGATAGCGATGACGATGAAAATGGCTTTATATATATCGGAGGTTTGTTTGACACCGATGATGATAACGATGATGAGGATCTGACATAGGAAGATGAAAAGCTACACTTGTAGGGGCGCAAGCATTGCGCCCTTGAACCCAGGGAAAGTGTCATAAGTTGGGGGCGCAAACATTGCGCCCCTACATGAAATAACGATTTTTCCTCATCAAATTTATCACTTACATATTGGTAAACCTACATATTTATCTGATGGATGAAATAAGTGTGAATATCTCAAAAAAATGTAGTTCAATTGCGATCGCGATCGGGTTATCTTTACCCCTATCTCTTTCTTTATCTTCTCCTGCACTCTCTCAACGAGATGAACCTTGTAGGGCTTATACAGTCGATACGCCAGGAGAAGCCTATTCTTACGAAGAAATCAATAACTGTCCATTATCAATTACCGGAACATTTGCTAACGAAAATTGGCGAGTTTATCTGTCTATGTGGGAACCTGCTGCTTATCGGTATGTAGGGGTTAGCCGATATGATGGCAGTCGAATTGATCTTATCGATTTTGATGTAGCCGGGACAACCAGACGACCACAATATCGATTTACTAATAAAGATGTCACCTATGTTGCCTCCTTCCAATATTCAGACCCCGATACAATCCGTTTGCAAGTTTATCAAAATGGTCAAGTCTTACTCAATGAATTACTCGATCGCGAATCTCATACTGTGCCCCGGTTGCCGTAATATTTTTGGCTTTTGTTGGGTTTCGTTCCTCAACCCAACCTACAATAGATCAACCTATTAACATTTTCTATGAGTAACTATTTTTCTCTGCCGATCGCCGTACCAATACCCGCCCCAGAGGTGGATGCTTTAATTGAAGGTAAAATCGTGGCGATTATCGCCAGAATGTCTATCGCCGGACGGACTTTTTCCCTTTATCCTGGGGATAGTTCTCTCAATCCATTGCCTTCGGAAGAGTATTACCAATCGGATTTTGTACAGTACGCCGAAACTGCTTTTAATGGTTTAAATGATGACACGGTTATTAAAGCATGGGCAAGATGCGAATCCTGTGAAATCGTCAGCGATGTAAATGCGATCGCCCCATTATCCGAGGCAACGATTTGGACACCGGCAGGACTGCAAGCAATTCTGAATCAACGTCGTCATATTTTTTTAGCTTATTTACGAGTGTATCATCTAGAAAATCCCACCGTAGCCCCGGCCAATTCTAAAGGAAATTTTATCAGTTTCCAGTTAAATGTATCCAGCGATCGCCCCATATTAACTGATGACCAGTTTAGCCAATATTACCAAAACTTGCAAGAACGAAAACCGAGGGAACCATTCACCCCACCGCCCCCGATAATTCCGCCATTACCTCCACCGTTCGATCGCTTATACCCCGCATTAACTCAATTAGTCACCACCAACTCGGCGGCTAATTCATTCTATCAGCAACTTTTAAAGTTTTTAGGCTTAAATCAACCTGCCCCAGTTATTCCCGAAAATCCCGATTTAGCTTGGATTAAAACTATCACCGATTTAGGAAATCGTAGCCAAGCAGAAGATACGGGCAAAAGTAACTATCAAGCGGGGACAGACTTTGAAAATATTGTCCGCCAAAGCCTAGAATTTTTAGGCTTTACGATTGATTATAGTCATAAAGGTGGCGCAGGAGGATTAGATTTATTTTGTTCTGCCCCTTATCTCTTGGTCGGGGAATGTAAGTCTGGTAAAAGTATCCCCAATGATACCGCCGTCCAATTATTAAACTTAGCCACTCTTCGCCTCCAAGACTCTAAGTTACGGGACCAAGCTGTCAAACTGATTATCGGCCCTGGCAAACCTACCCAACAACTATTACAAGCCGCAAAGGTTCATAAAATGTCTATTATTAGCCCCGAAACCCTGAAAGAATTAGTCACCTTAGAAAGTCAATGTCCCCGTTGCATTGACTTATTTAAACTGAAAGAATACCTGGAACCCGGACAAAGTGACCAGGCGATCGCCCAATATATCGATCAAGTGAAACAACAACTTAAGGTGCGATCGCATATAGTCCAACTGGTGAAAAATCATCTCAACAAAACCAATGCTAAATTTATTGGGCTAGAGACGATTTATGGGGCTTATCCCTACTCAAATCCTCCCGAAGATTTAGACCAACAACAATTATACCAAATTTTACTAGAACTTTCTTCTTATTTTGCCGGATATCTAGGCCGGATTCCTGGGAATCATGGCCAAAAGAGCGATCGCTTTTATTTTTTACGAGACGTAGCGATCAATGTTTAATTAATTAATGTCACCACGGATGAAAATCCGTGGCGATTGGCTGGCTATTTAAGTTGATTCCCATTCATATTCTAATTCCCCCGATTGAATTTTACGCCAAATTAATTGTTGACATAAATCTAACTCTTCGGGTGTGACTTTTCCATCAGACGCCATAAAGGTTTTAATTGAGTTCATTTCATCTTCAGAAACCAGTCCATCAGCAGTGGCTTTTTCAATCAGCCGTTTCAGCTTATCTAGGTCTGTTAATTCCGCTGGAGATAGGGGTTGGCTATTAGGTCGAGATACTTTCATAATGCTCTGTGACTATTTTTTTCATTTGTTAACGATATTATTATACTAAAATAATCGCGGGCGATCGATTATTAACCAAACTGTGATGGTTTCTTGATAAAAACCATTGCTATATGAGGATAATTATGGTATAATTAATAATGGTATTATAAATTACTATATAGTTTCCAATAAATCAATTTAATATTTTGATTAATATTTTGAGATTTTCTGTCCTGGACGGTGTTAGATCGCTGGCAGAATTAGAGATTTCGCGGCGGATTGCTGTTTGTAACCGAGAAAGGTCGCGGATTTTGTTATCATTAATGAGCAAGAATTCAACCGAAAGGTGACTTGATTATGCCAAAAGGATTTCGATCGCCGGTAGTGCTAATTATTTTAGATGGCTGGGGCTACCGCGAATCAAATGATGGAAACGCTATTGCCACTGGTCATACTCCGGTGATGGATAGCCTTTGGGAAACCTATCCCCGAACCTTAATTCATACTTCGGGAAAAGCAGTGGGTTTGCCCGCTGGTCAAATGGGAAATTCCGAAGTGGGTCATATCAATATCGGTGCGGGAAGAGTCGTTAAGCAAGAGTTAATGCGGATTACCGATGCGGTAGAGGATGGTTCTCTGCTAGAAAACCCCGCATTGGTGAAATTATGCGCTGAAGTGCGATCGCGCCAAGGCAAACTGCATTTAATTGGCTTATGTTCCGATGGCGGTGTGCATTCTCATTTGAGCCACCTGTTCGGATTGCTCCGACTAGCCAAAGCGGAAAACATTTCTGATGTCTGCATTCATGCGATTACCGATGGTCGAGATACCCTGCCTAATTCTGGGGTTTCATATATAGAACAAATCGATCGGGCGATCGCGGAGATTGGTGTCGGTAAAATTGCCACAATTACGGGTCGTTATTATGCAATGGATCGCGATCGCCGTTGGGATCGGGTCAAACGGGCTTACGATCTGTTAACCATTGATGGGTCTGGCAATGGAATGTCAGCGGCTGAAGTCCTCAAAGCATCTTACGCCCAAGATATCACCGATGAGTTTATCAACCCCACCCGGATTACCAATGGGGCAGTAGAACCGGGAGACGGAATTATTTTCTATAACTTCCGGCCCGATCGCTCCAGACAACTGTCTTGGGCGTTTATGAGCCCTAATTTTAACGGCTTTGAACGGGAGCAAATTCAACCCCTATCATTTGTCACCTTCACCCAATACGATCAAGATTTGCCGGTGATGGTCGCCTTTGAACCGCAGAACTTGAACAATATTTTAGGCCAAGTGATTGCCGATCGCGGTCTGCGTCAGCTACGCACGGCGGAAACGGAAAAATATGCTCATGTGACTTATTTCTTTAATGGCGGTCTGGAAGAACCCTTTGAGGGGGAAGACCGCGAGTTAATTCCGTCGCCAATGGTCGCCACTTATGACCAGCAGCCGGAAATGTCCGCCGAAGAAGTCACCGATACCGCGATCGCTGCCCTGCAAAAAGGCATCTATTCCTTAGTGGTGATGAACTATGCCAACCCAGATATGGTGGGTCACACGGGCATGATGGATGCGGCGATTAAAGCGGTGGAAACCGTAGACCGCTGTCTGGGAAGGCTACTAGAGGCGATCGGCAAAGTGGGCGGTACGGTACTGATTACTGCTGACCACGGCAATGCGGAGTTAATGTGTGATGAAACTGGTCAACCCTGGACAGCGCACACCACCAATCCCGTGCCTTTAATCCTGATCGAAGGGGAAGGGGTGAAAATCTCTGGACATGGCAATCAAGTCAAACTCCGGGAAAACGGCTGTCTGGCAGATATTGCCCCGACCATCCTGGATATTTTGCAAATCCCCCAACCGCCAGAAATGACAGGTCGCTCTTTAATTGCCGCAGCTGAGGTGCAAATTTTGCTCCCACGTCAACCTGTCCCCTTATCTGTCTAGGTTGATTGATCGAGCCGGGGATCATGCGATCGCTTCCCCATAATCTTCCCATAATCGTATAATGCGATCGCCCCGGGTTTTCATAAACATAAATTTCGTTAGGTTTTCTCCATGACGGTTAACTCTCTTCTAGAAGTGATTTGGACTATTTCGGCATTTGGGCTGGTGGTCTTGGTTCTGCTACATAGCCCCAAAGGTGATGGCATTGGTGGAATTGGCGGACAAGCCCAACTTTTTACCAGTACCAAAAGCGCCGAAACTACCTTAAACCGGGTTACTTGGACCTTTGCCATCCTGTTTATGGGTTTGACGATTATTCTCAGTGCCGGTTGGCTTGGTTAAAGCGATCGCTTTACTGGCCCAAGGCCAAGGAGTTAGTCAACGACCCCCTTGGTGACAAAACTGGGCAGTTCCAGAAAAAAGATTTCCCCTTTGCCATCTGGGTGAGGGGGTATTTTTTTATTGATGCCCTAATTAGAATAGGACATGGGCTTTCGCCTTGTCACCTCTGCGCTTAGATCCCTATCATCCCTGGATGGGAATAAAACTCACTCCAGTTGCCAACAAATATCACGGGGAAATGTATCCCTAGGGGTGAAAATAAGACTAATCTAATTCAACGGCCAAACATCGTTCAAACCTCGTTTAACCTTCAGTCTAATTGTGAAAAAGTCTAAATTACCCCAAAAATTGCCCAAACACCTAACTTTGCTCATTTTAACTTGGGTAACTTTTTTGTCTGTAATATTGACAAATCATCCCATCATCGCCAAAAATTCATTCAACAATTCACCCATTCAAACCAACCTAATAAACAATTTACCAAAAACTGCATCAGATGCAGCATCAGACGCAGAAAATATCCTGCCCAAACCGCATCCTTTGCCAGAAACATTGCAGCAGTGGCAAGACTCCAGCGGCGATTATTTCTCAGAAATTGCTCCGATTTCATCCGTAGGCTATCTGATTTGGTCGAAATTTCCCGTCACCGTCTATATTCAAACCCCAACACTGGAAGAGTTAGAAACTTTTGAAGGCAAAAGTCTGCAAACCTGGGTGACTTTTGTCTCCCAAGCCGTTGCCGAATGGAGCGTTTATTTTCCCTTAAAAATCATTGACGATCCAGAAACCGCCGATATCGCTATTTGGCGGCGCCGCCCCGGTCTAAGACTTTCAGAAACCGGGGAAATTCTGCCAGCGCGATCGGCGGAAGCTAATTATCAATTATATCATATATCTCAGCAAAAATCAGATAATTCAACAGATAATTTACCAGATAATTTACCAGAAAGTTTAGCTCATAAATTTACAATTTTACTGAGTCCCACGCAAACAGGTTCTTATATTCAATCAGCGGCAAAACATGAACTCGGTCATGCCTTGGGCATTTGGGGGCATAGTCCCCTAGAAACCGATGTCATGTATTTGGCTCAAGTGAGAAATTCGCCGCAAATTTCCCCGCGAGATATCAATACATTGAAGCGCATTTATCAGCAACCAACTTATTTAGGCTGGCCTAAATTATTTTAGGCAATTTTTTTTAACTAATCAAAATAAATTGTCTAAATAATTAGGGTAACATAATTAATTGCACTTTTCGTTCCCCACCGTAAATCCTTGGATTCCCGCTTGTAGGAAGGTTCATAGGAGAGAGGAAAGAGAATAGAGAATTTTCATTAGCATCCTCTTTCCTGTGCATCCTCTTTCCTCTGATATGGTCTGCATTTATTTCTGCCCACCTACTTATTATAACGTTATGTTTATGGCTTCTATGGGATAGATATGCGATCCCAATTTTATTACCCTGGCATAGCAAAACGATTAGCCAAGATTGCCGGACATTTACATCAGCGATCGCTCATTTAAAAAACTATACTTTTATACATAAAAAATATAATATAATTTTGCCTAAACAAGATATAATATTTTACCAGGGGTGCCGCTTGTCAAAAATCAGCGTAAACAAGCAAATAAATCCGGAAAACCTGGCATTTATTATAAAAAGTTACCAGACTGGTTATTTCATAAATAGTTCAAAATAGGAAGGAGAGTTTTTAATGGCGACTAAAGAATTCGCTCAGGTATTATTAAATCCTCAACTGTTTGAGGATACAGAAGTCACTACAAATATCCCAGACCCTCACCGCAGAAAGCACTTTCAGCTATATGGTCACAGGTGGTATCGATGCCGGGTTGAATGCGTCCCCCGAGATCGACCTGGAGTGGTATAGCACTAACTACGCGGCAGAACTGGAAGCTGATAAGGCCATCATTGACATTGACGGCAACGGCGAGGTGGACAATGCCGAACTCTACGATTATGTGACTGGCGTAGGCTTAGAGAAAGGTCTCAACCCATCGGCACTGATTGATTTTGAAGCTTTTCGTGCCGAAGGCTCCGCCTCGGCTCAGGACTTGCTGACCTACTATGACGCTACCTCCCTGGAAGAAGTGAGCTATACCGAAACCCTAGAGTATATGTTGAGTGCTGGGTTGGAAGCTGGCCATCTGCCTTATGATAAGGTGGACTTGGAAGCCTATATCGCGGCTAACACCGATAAACTGATTCAATACTACGGCGTTGCTGCGATCGATCAGGTCTCAAAGGTTGATGCTTTCAACTATATGTTCGGATCTGGTTTGGAAATGGCAATCTAGCATTTACGCGATCGGCTAAATCCATGATTAAGTTGTAGATGTAATGGCAGAGTGGGAATAACCCACTCTGCCAATTTTTAATTCAGGATTTTCATTCCGGCAACTCGCCAAATTGTTGCCGATAGCGAGCTAATTCGGCTTCAATTTCTTCCCGCCGTTGGCGTTCAGTTTCTGCTCGTTGATGTTCGGCTTCCGCTCGTTTGCGTTCTTGTTCTGCTTGGGCTTCCGCAGACTGACGGGCAAGGGTTTCCTCTTCCAAAGCAGTGGCTAATTCCGAGGGAATTAACAATTTTTCTCCGGTATCAAGGCGATAGAAACCAATCAATTTATCTTCTACCGCTAACCGTAGTTTTAACAGTTCACTCAGATTATCGGTAATGAGTTCATAAGTTTCTCCCCGAAGCCGATAGCCCTGTAATTTTTCGGTAATCCATTGTCCTTTGGGGTCAAATAACCAATATTCTTTCACCTCTAATTGGGCATACAAGTCTTTTTTGGAAATTAGATCCTGATCTTTTGTTCCTGGGGAAGTAATTTCAAAAATTACCGCCGGAACTTGCCCTTCTTCCCAAATTTTATAGTTATCTCTGCCTCCGGGTTGTACGTCAAAAATTACCATCACATCTGGGGCGATGCGTAGTTTGGGAAATCCTTGGGAGTAGTAAAGAAATTGGTTGCCTAATACGGTGGCTTGTTGACCTGTGAGGTATTGTCTTAATACTTCTAAGGTGATCAGAATTGCATATAAATGGTCGTAAGTTTCTGCCACGGGTTTACCATCTGAACTAGGATAAATTATTTCCGGGATTTCCGGGGTTGATTTGCTGGTTGATTCGGTGGTTGGTTGGGTACTGGGTTTGGTACTGGGTTGGGTTGCTAAAATTGCTGTCATAATTTTGGCCGATCCTTATATTGGTGTTAGTTGGGGGTATTAGTTGGGGTTGGGGTGAGGGTGAATGCGCTAGAAACCCTAGGGTGGGTGGGCAAAAAAAGCCCACCAGATTTTTTTACTCAGGTAATTCGCCAAATTGTTGCCGATAACGAGCTAATTGCGCTTCGAGTTCTTCGCGACGTTGGCGTTCTTGTTCTGCTTGGGCTTGGGCTTGCTCAAGGGCAGTGGCTAATTCCGAGGGAATTAACAATTTTTCTCCGGTATCAAGGCGATAGAAACCAATCAATTTATCTTCTACCGCTAACCGTAGTTGTAATGGTTCACTCAGATTATCGGTAATGAGTTCATAAGTTTCTCCCCGAAGCCGATAGCCCTGTAATTTTTCGGTAATCCATTGTCCTTTGGGGTCAAATAACCAATATTCTTTCACCTCTAATTGGGCATACAAGTCTTTTTTGGAAATTAGATCCTGATCTTTTGTCCCCGGAGAAGTAATTTCAAAAATTACCGCAGGAACTTGTCCTTCTTCCCAGATTTTATAGTTATCTCTGCCTCCGGGTTGTACGTTAAAAATTACCATCACATCTGGGGCGATGCGTAGTTTGGGAAATCCTTGGGAGTAGTAAAGAAATTGGTTGCCTAATACGGTGGCTTGTTGACCTGTGAGGTATTGTCTTAATACTTCTAAGGTGATCAGAATTGCATATAAATGGTCGTAAGTTTCTGCCACTGGTTTACCATCTGAACTAGGATAAATTATTTCCGGGATTTCCGGGATTTCCGGGATTTCCGGGATTTCCGGGTTTGATTCGGTGGTTGGTTTGTTACTGGTTTGGGTCGCTAAAATTGCTGTCATATCTTATAGCCAGATCAGGGTAAATTGGTATTACTTGTGATTGGGTTTTGGGTGGGTTAAATTTCATCACCTTCAGACCAAATAAATTATGATGAATGCGCTAAATACGCTCTGAGGAAGTGGGCTTTTAGCCCACCAGATTTTTTTACTCAGGTAATTCGCCAAATTGTTGCCGATAGCGAGCTAATTGGGCTTCAATTTCTTCTCGTTGTTGGCGTTCAGTTTCCGCTCGTTGGCGTTCGTTTTCCGCCAGTTGGCGTTCTTGTTCTGCTTGGGCTTGGGCTTGCTCAAGGGCAGTGGCTAATTCCGAGGGAATTAACAATTTTTCTCCGGTATCAAGGCGATAGAAACCAATCAATTTATCTTCTACCGCTAACCGTAGTTGTAATGGTTCACTCAGATTATCGGTAATGAGTTCATAAGTTTCTCCCCGAAGCCGATAGCCCTGTAATTTTTCGGTAATCCATTGTCCTTTGGGGTCAAATAACCAATATTCTTTCACCTCTAATTGGGCATACAAGTCTTTTTTGGAAATTAGATCCTGATCTTTTGTCCCCGGAGAAGTAATTTCAAAAATTACCGCCAGAACTTGTCCTTCTTCCCAGATTTTATAGTTATCTCTGCCTCCGGGTTGTACGTTAAAAATTACCATCACATCTGGGGCGATGCGTAGTTTGGGAAATCCTTGGGAGTAGTAAAGAAATTGGTTGCCTAATACGGTGGCTTGTTGACCTGTGAGGTATTGTCTTAATACTTCTAAGGTGATCAGAATTGCATATAAATGGTCGTAAGTTTCTGCCACTGGTTTACCATCTGAACTAGGATAAATTATTTCCGGGATTTCCGGGATTTTCGGGTTTGATTCGGTGGTTGGTTTGTTACTGGTTTGGGTCGCTAAAATTGCTGTCATATCTTATAGCCAGATCAGGGTAAATTGGTATTACTTGTGATTGGGTTTTGGGTGGGTTAAATTTCATCACCTTCAGACCAAATAAATTATGATGAATGCGCTAAATACGCTCTGAGGAGGTGGGCTTTTAGCCCACCAGATTTTTTTACTCAGGTAATTCGCCAAATTGTTGCCGATAGCGAGCTAATTGGGCTTCAATTTCTTCTCGTTGTTGGCGTTCAGTTGCCGCCCGTTGGCGTTCGTTTTCCGCCCGTTGGCGCTCGGTTTCCGCTCGTTGGCGTTCGTTTTCCGCCCGTTGGCGCTCGGTTTCCGCCCGTTGGCGTTCGTTTTCCGCTTGGGCTTCTGCCGACTGACGGGCAAGGGTTTCCTCTTCCAAAGCAGTGGCTAATTCCGAGGGAATTAACAATTTTTCTCCGGTATCAAGGCGATAGAAACCAATCAATTTATCTTCTACCGCTAACCGTAGTTGTAATGGTTCACTCAGATTATCGGTAATGAGTTCATAAGTTTCTCCCCGAAGCCGATAGCCCTGTAATTTTTCGGTAATCCATTGTCCTTTGGGGTCAAATAACCAATATTCTTTCACCTCTAATTGGGCATACAAGTCTTTTTTGGAAATTAGATCCTGATCTTTTGTCCCCGGAGAAGTAATTTCAAAAATTACTGCCGGAACTTGTCCTTCTTCCCAGATTTTATAGTTATCTCTGCCTCCGGGTTGTACGTTAAAAATTACCATCACATCTGGGGCGATGCGTAGTTTGGGAAATCCTTGGGAGTAGTAAAGAAATTGGTTGCCTAATACGGTGGCTTGTTGACCTGTGAGGTATTGTCTTAATACTTCTAAGGTGATCAGAATTGCATATAAATGGTCGTAAGTTTCTGCCACGGGTTTACCATCTGAACTAGGATAAATTATTTCCGGGATTTCCGGGATTTCCGGGATTTCCGGGATTTCCGGGTTTGATTCGGTGGTTGGTTTGTTACTGGTTTGGGTCGCTAAAATTGCTGTCATAATTTTGGCCGATCCTTATGATGATTTGTCTTCAGGCTGGCTGTCTAAATTTTAGTGCAGATGTTTGGCTATAACAGAGAAGGGATTAGGCAAGGGATTAGGTATTTGTCTCGTATCCCGAATTAGATATCACTAAATAGTTATTTATTAATTTAGGGTTGCGGCGATTTAGGTTTGAGGCGATTTAGGGGTGTATCGCGTCTATTGAAAAGGCAACAGATTTTTTTGAGAGAGTTTTCTGGGAGTGTGAGGTGAGTCAGTTTTATTACGCGAAACCCCCGTTGACGAGAAGTATGGGTGAGGAGGTGTTGCGGTTGGCGATGCCCGCGATCGCCCAATTGCTGTTGCAAAGCTTAGTGTTTTTGCTCGATCGCATTATGCTAGGCCATTATTCGACTACGGCATTGGCATCAATGCGAGTCAGTAGTTCCCTGGATTGGTGTATTTCTACCACGTTTTCCGGGGCGTCCGTGGGGGCGATCGCTTTGATGGGACGGGCAGTGGGGGCGAATAAGCCCGCTTTAGCTGCTGCGGTGGTGCGGGTTTGTTGGCTATTTTCCTTAATTCTGGGCATGGCGATCGCTATCTTCAGTTGGTTTGCCCTCGACGATATACTCGGATGGTTTCCCTTCGGCAGCGTGGAAGTGCAAACTGCCGCCCACGAATATCTCAGAATTGTCCTTTCGGGGATGCCGTTGCAGTTGAGTTCGATGATGGCTGCGGCGTTACTCCAAGGTTCGGGGAATACCAAAACCCCTTTTTTTGTGGCGGCGATCGCTAATGGGGTGAACTTCGCCATCAACTATGGCCTGATTTTCGGGCATTTTGGCTTGCCAGAGTTGGGAGTGCGGGGTGCGGCGATCGGCACCGTAGTGGCAATGGGGGTTAATGCGATCGTCTTGGGGAGAATTCTCTATCGTCACCTTCAGACTATTTCTCCCCGTCGTCGGGGTGGGGAACTCGCTGCCCTCGGTCGGGTTTTGGATTTGTCCGCCCCAATTTTTAGTGAAAGACTATTTCGCAGCTTGGGTTATTTGGGTTTTACCGCGATTTTGGCCACCCTGGGTGATTTAGCGATGGCGACTTATGAAGTCACCGAAAGTATCGAGTTAATTCAATATCAGATTGCCGAAGGGTTTGGCATTGCTACAGCGGCGATCGTTTCTCAGCAATTAGGGGCGAAATCTCTCAAAAGTGCCGCAATTGGTGGACAAGTGTCCCTGGGGTTGGCGATCGCTGTCCTCAGTGTTGGCAGCATCATGTTTTTACTCGTTCCCCAGGGAATTTTAGAGGTATTTTCCCAAGATCCAGAAATTGTTGCTGCTGGGGTGCCTTGTTTAGTCATAGTGGCGATCGCGCAACCATTCATGGCCACTAGCATCGTCCTCGAACAAGTCCTCCGGGGTGCCGGAGATACTCGCACAGCCTTCTATATCTCCTTAGCCGGTTGGTTTTTAGTCCGCATGATCGCCACCTATTTATTTGTCTTTATCTTTCACCTCGGCTTAATCGGTGTTTGGATGGGTTCCACCTGTGACTGGATCGTTCGGTCTGCGATCTTGCTGTGGATATTTGTCCAAGGCCGATGGCAGAAAATTGCCGTACTGTAAAGACCGTACTATAAAGATACACCCACAATCACTGCCGGTGAATTTCCTGCTAACCCAGAAAAACTGCCAGAAAAACTGTGATTACCCCCTGGTCTTTTCACAAAAATTTACAATCTGACCATTTAATTTATCCGGATGACTTAGTGAATATGCTGATTAATATTTTTTAGATAACTAATTTAGGTAACAAAAAATCACCAAATTTAGTCATCTGGATGGGTATCTCAAAAATTGTAAGTCGTCAATTAGAGGAAAAAGTAATGAGTCACTTATTTCGCCCTGACAAAGTGCAACTATTTGCCGAACCTGTGGTTGGTTGGGTAGAACAAGAAATATCCGACAATCAACCGGGACGAGTTGCCTGCCAAGGCAGTTCTTGGCCTGCTCAATTGTATTGTGCCAAAAGCGAATTCGTTTTATTGCCCAATGAAGCTGTTTCAGTGGTTGGCAGCCAAGGCATTACTTTGTTAGTAGAACGCTTTCAAGGCTAAATGAGTTGATTGGAGTTGATTGAACTTCGATTTCATAGTGAATCATGTTTATTTCAGATTACTAGGCTAAATTGCCTAGTTTTTATGAACATAAAAATTTATTGATTAAATAATATTTAAATTATCTTAAATAATCATCTAAAAATTTAAAAATTAAAAAATTGACATTTTTTAATTTAAACAAAAATATTAATTAAATAATCTTAGTTTAGTTGAAACAAATAATTAATCAGCCATCAATAATCTAAAAAAATAACCAAATTACCTGAAAATGTTCTATAATTTTCCTGGTTGCTTATTTTGTTTGATCCAGAAATAATCATGGAATACCGACGGTTTGGCCGCACAGAGTTGCAAATGCCAGTGTTTTCCTGTGGAGGGATGCGCTACCAACATTCTTGGCAAGATGTACCAAAATTGATGATTCCGGCAAAAAATCAGGAGATTGTGGAAGCGACAATTCAACGATCTCTAGAAGTGGGAATTAATCATATTGAAACGGCGAGGGCTTATGGCACTTCAGAAATTCAACTGGGGCAAATTTTACCCAAATTTACTCGCGATAGAATGATTGTCCAAACCAAAGTGACTTCTTTGGAAGATCCCAAAGAATTTAGCAAAAAGTTTGAGACTTCTTTAAAAAACCTGAAACTTGATTATGTGGATTTGTTAGGACTACATGGAATTAATACCCATGAATTGTTAGGCCAGGTGATGCGTCCTGGGGGATGTTTAGAGGTGGCCAGAAAGTTGCAATCCCAGGGAAAAGTTAGGTTTATTGGGTTTTCAACTCATGGCCCTACGGATGTAATTGTCAAAACTATTGAAACCGGCTGTTTTGATTATGTTAATCTCCATTGGTATTATATTAATCAGGGGAATTGGCCAGCGATCGAGGCGGCAACTAAACACGATATGGGAGTATTTATTATCAGTCCTTCCGATAAAGGAGGAAAACTCTATGAACCACCCCAAAAATTAGTGGACTTATGCGCTCCTTTGAGTCCCATTGTGTTTAATAATCTCTTTTGTCTCAGTCACCCTCAAGTGCATACCCTGAGTATTGGGCCGACAAAACCGACGGATTTTGATGAACATTTGAAAACTTTGCCCTGGTTAGACAAAGCCCAGGAAGTTTTACCGCCAATTTTAGAACGATTGAAACAAGAGGCGATCGCCTGTTTAGGAGAAGACTGGTTAAATACCTGGGAAATTGGCCTGCCCAAACCGGAAGAAACTCCGGGAAATATTAATATTCCGGTGATTTTATGGCTGAGAAATTTGGCCTTAGCTTATGACATGATTTCTTATGGCCAAATGCGTTATAACCTGCTCGGAAATGGCGGCCATTGGTTTCCCGGTGCCAATGCCAAAAAAGTCAAAAAATTAGATTTAAGTCAATGTTTAGCCAACAGTCCTCACCGGGATAAAATTCCCGCACTTCTGCTAGAAACCCATGAATTACTGGGGGGAGAAGAAGTGAAACGTTTATCCCAGAGTTAAGCCGGGAGGCGGGGGAGTGGGGGAGCGGGGGAGCGGGGGAGCGGGGGAGAGTGAAAAGTCGTAGGGGCGAATGGCCAAGAGAGAAAAGAGAGGAGAGAAAAGAGAGGAGAGAATATCTTTCCTATGCTTCCTCTTTCCTATGCATCCTCTTTCCTATGCATCCTCTTTCCTCCCTTTCACTATTCACTCTCCCCTCTGCCCCTCTGCCGACGGCGGGCTCCTCTGCCCCGAAAGCCCCCCTGCACGATGGCGGCTCCCTACAGGGGTTTATGAGAAGGAAGCCCCACCGTCCGGGGATATTCCTCTGGGGTTGGGGCAATTTTCCGTAAGTAAATGCAATGACGGATCGCTTTACTAAAGGGGGTTTCAAATTTTTCAATAAAATCAATTGCCCCACCTAATTTTTTCACAGCAATTTCTAGGCTGTCTGTTTCGGCATCAGTCCAGTTGCCTCGATAAAGAATTCCTAGTCCGCCAATTTTTAATAGTGGTAGGGCATATTCGGCACAAACTGAGGCTTCAGCAACGGCGCGGGTGACGGCGACATGATATTGTGAGCGGTGTTCCGCTTCTTGCCCCAGTTCTTCAGCCCTAGCGGTGATTGCTTTGGCATTTTCCATGCCTAATCGGTGAATGACACTATTAATAAAAATAATTTTTTTATTGGTGGAATCAAATAAGGTGACTTGCCAATCGGGACGGGCGATCGCGATCGGTAAACCGGGAAAACCTGCCCCTGTACCAATGTCAATTAATTGTACCGGCATTTCATTTTCTGTGGCGATGGAATCCCCTTGTAAAAAGGGCGAGATTCCCCGTAAAGAATCCCACAAATGTTTTTCCCAAAACTCTTTAGGTTCGACAATTCTAGTTAAATTCATCTGCTGGTTGGCTTCCAGGATAAAGTCATAAAAGCTTTGGAATTCTAATATATGACCTTCATCAGGCTGCCAATTCATTGTGCTTTGCCAGAGATGGATATATTTGGGTAAACCTGATTGTTGGATGATGTTTTTAGCCATAGTTGTGTTGAATTGAGTCAGAGTTTGAAGTTAGTTAAATAGTTTAAAATATTTTGGGATTTTTTGAAAAAAATTATAGATTAATTTAAGATTAAACATTTTTGGAGAAAGGCGAAAATTAATTGAGAGCAATTGTCTTTGGTCATTTGTCCTTTGTCATTTGCTCACGGAGAAGTGATTTTCTGTGACTGGGAGCATCGGCTAAAACCACCAGGACACAAAGAACACGAGGATTTTCTCGGCGATCTCTGTGTCTCTGTGGTGAAAACTCTCTGGGCAGATAAGCTGATAAACTATCTACTGACTTCAATCAAAAACAGCTTAATCACCTAACACCGATCGATACTAAATATGACTACTGCTGTATCACAAAATCCTGGACTCGCTTCTCGCTTGGTCAATGGCTTACTCGCGATTAAACCATTGGCGAACTATGCCAAACATCAAGCCCGTCAAATGATGATCGATCGCGCCGAAAAAATGGGAGTATCTTGGCGTAAAGAAGCGGAAACCCTGAGAAACCGCAACTGGGACGCGGAATTGGCCCAAGTACAAAATCCCCAATTAGTCTATCCCGACTATTATGTTTGTTCGTTTCATGCTTATGAAACCGGCAATTTAAGCTGGGAAGCTGCCAGTGAGGTGGAAGTAGCCGCGATCGCAGTTCATGCGAAAATTTGGCCAGAAGCGGGGATTAACGGTGATGCCAAACTGCGCCAAAGTTACCACGATATTCTCAAATCCCAATTACCCCAAGCCCCCCGCGATATTGTTGATTTGGGGTGTTCCGTGGGTATGAGCGCCTTTGCCTTACAAGAACTTTATCCCGAAGCATCTCTCACTGGTGTGGATTTATCCCAATATTTTCTTGCGGTAGCGCAATATCGTTCACAACAGCGAAATA
Source organism: Planktothricoides raciborskii GIHE-MW2 (assembly GCF_040564635.1). Classification (NCBI taxonomy): domain Bacteria; kingdom Bacillati; phylum Cyanobacteriota; class Cyanophyceae; order Oscillatoriales; family Oscillatoriaceae; genus Planktothricoides; species Planktothricoides raciborskii. The sequence goes on along the minus strand of NZ_CP159837.1, from coordinate 2,558,487 downwards.
TTCCGATTAAATGGGTTCATGCAGCGGCAGAATCCACAGGTTTACCAGAAAATTCTTGTGATTTAGTTTCGGCTTGTTTAATGTTCCATGAACTGCCCCAAGAACCTAGTCGGCAAATTTTCCAAGAAGCCCGACGGTTATTGCGTCCCGGTGGACATTTGGCGATTATGGATATGAATCCCAAATCCGCAGCTTTTGCCCAAATGCCGCCATATATTTTCACCTTACTCAAAAGTACGGAACCTTATATGGATGAGTATTTTACCTTGGATATTTCCCAGGCAATTATTGACGCTGGTTTCCAAGCCCCTCGGATTACCATTAATAGTCCCCGCCATCGAACTATTATTGCTCAAGTTGCTTAATCTTTCCGCTTGAATATTGAATGATTACCTCGGTGTTTTCGGGATAATCATTCAATAACTTATCCCCATAAATTATCCTCATTTCATACGGGCGAAGCTGTGGTGCGTCTAGGCTGGAATAGAAGTTAATTGTTTATATCTTAAAATACTTGCCAGCCTAACACACCCTACATTTTGCTACATTTTGCTAACACACCCTAATGTGGTGCGTCTAGGCTGGGATAGGAGTTAATTGTTTATGTCTTAAAATACTTGCCAGCCTAACACACCCTACATTTTGCTTAAACTTCCGCGAACACACCCTAATGTGGTGCGTCTAGGCTGGGATAGGAGTTAATTGTTTATGTCTTAAAATACTTGCCAGCCTAACACACCCTACATTTTGCTACATTTTGCTAGATTTTGCTAATCCAAAAAGTTAGCGAAAGAGTTGGCGAATTGCTTCTTGGGCGTCGTCGCTTAAATCAGCGGCAATTCTCATCAACTCGTGACCAGTATGTAAGTAGTGTTCATCATAGTTAAGGGTGAAAAATTCTAACTCTTCAATGCCATCACCGACTTGATTTAGGGCATAGTAAAGGTTAGCGGCGATCGCCGCGACATTTTTCGGGTTGGGCATAGCGCGAAAATGTTTTTGCGCCTGGTTAAATAACCGCCGACAACTATTTAAATAGGCTTGAAAGTCTGCCATCAGTTCATCATCAAAAGGATCCGCCGATAGCTGGTCAATTTCATCATCCAAAGCTGATAAAATTTGCTGGATAATTTGATTAACCGGGGTATAAACTTGTTTAATCCAGTGATGAAAATGTGCATCAGTATCTCGTTCGTTTTGCTTTTGCTGCCGATACTGATTTTGAGCATAAACTGTGCGCTCTTGCCGAGAATTTTCCCGGTATTTTGAACCATGAATTTCTTGATCGTAGTCTTGTCGGCGTTGTCGATCTTTTAAGATTTCATAAGCGGCATTAATTCTAATAATATCCTCGTGATTCGCCGTATCACAGTGACTATCCGGGTGAAATCTTTTCACCAGTTGGCGATAAGATGCTTTGATTTCTTGTTGGGTAGCGCTGCGACTGACCCCCAGGGTTTCATAAGGATTCGGTTTCGTCGTCATATCTGGATGATTTTTTTGAAATTGATAATTCAGGAATGGGCAATGATACCTAGGATTTCAATGCTTGCTTGTGGCGATCGCACAACGGGAAACCTTCAGACCCTGGGTCAATCTGATGCCAAAAAATTCCTGACCTCACAAATCATAATACAATCATCCGCAGAAAGCTATCAGTAGTCAGTCGGTTGCGGCTAGTTTGCGGCTGATTTTCCGGTAAGTCACTCATCTCTGACCAGTAATCGTGGATAGCTGAAGACAGAGAATCCCTAGTCAAAAAACTCACTTGCGAATCCCGTGTCTCTGATTTTTACCCCCAGGCCCTAGTTGTTTATCGGTGAGTAACCCTGTACAATGAATTACCATGAATTACAATGAATTACAATGAATAAGATTGTTCGGCAGATAACTGGGAACTTATTCCAGTCAAAATAGTCGGTCATGGCGAAATATTAAGCCGTACAATCCGAGTAATTTATCGGGTTATTCACCAACAAAATTATTTAATATTTTGGGTAAATTTAACCTGGTTTTGTCAAAACATGGCTGAAAATTGCTTATAATGGCTTAAATAATCATCATCGGAAACTTTTTCTATATGGCATTCCAACCCAACCCCAATCAAGCTTACAGTTTAGAAGATATTCACCAAGTATTGTTAGTAATCGAACAGATTCAAAAGTTAAGTTTAAGACCCCAAAAAAGTGAACTGATTAACACGGTGATTCAACAACTGACTCGGTTAATCGGGTCTAAAAAATTCCCCGTCCAAGTTGCCGCCAAAACCCATGAGGAGTTAAGAACGCTTTTAGAATCACTGACCGCGGCGGAAATGGAGCAGATCGATCTGGCGATCGGTGAACCAAAAATCGATGTGGCTGTTTTGACGAACCAAGAAATTAAACAAATCTTGTTAATTTTAGAAGGAATTATTGCCCTAAATTTAAGACCTCAACAAAGTCAATTGATTCAATTTATGATTCAACAACTCCAACCTCTCACCGGGCAAGAAAAACCAGAAATATTAATCAAAACCGCCCAAGCGCTGCAAATTGAAGCTATCTTGAATTCTTTGACTGCCGAAGAACAAAAAAGCTTAGACAAAATTATTCCCCAACCGGAGAGCCAGCCTTATTTTTTGACCCAAGCGGAATTAAACGATTTGCTATCAATTCTCCGTGAGTTGCAACACTTTAAGCAAAATCCTGAGATTGCACAGGTGGCTGAAGCTTTAGTGCCAGACTTGGAGAAACTACAAGCACAGGGAGAAGCTGAAGTAGAGCTTCACGGTATGTATGCAGCGCAAATTCAAATGATTATGGAAGAACTAATGCCGGTATAATCTAGAGTGTCCGTTGCCAAATATCCTCTTTTTATGCTTTACTCTGATGGTAAAGTATTAATTTAAATTTTCAGATATCTAACTTTATGACTGAGCTTATGACTGAGCCAAATTTAGCGAATTTACCGAATGATATCGATAAAGTTCATGTAATGTTGAGTCTTGCTGGAGGGCATCAATGTGCTTTGGCACTCAACTCCGCGAACGATCCCCTGTTGAGTGAACTATTTGATGCGTTAATTAAGCGATCGCAAAATCAACCCGCCAATCGCATCTTTAAAATTCCCCTAGATGAAGGGAGATCGGCCATGTATATTCCCAGTGAATCTATTGTTAGTATCGCCACTTCTCCGCCGATGCAATTAGATAGCACGGGTTTAATTTTAAAACATTTTCACAACGTGGAAATCCCCTCAACTTATGCATTAGGCGCCCAATATCTCCAGTTTGATAACTTTTTGTCTGGGGAAGAACATCAGCAACTTTTGACTTATGCCATATCAACTGAATCCCAATTTGTCGGCAGTACCACTACCAATAATCTGAGTGATTATCGCAAGTCTAAAGTAGTTTATTCTCCCGATGCAAATGTCCTGCAACCACTGCTGAATCGAATTCATGCATTGCTGCCAGAAGTTTTGCCAAAGTTAGGCTTATCTCCTTTTAATATTGCCCGAATCGATAGCCAATTAACCGCCAGTAATGATGGGGAATTTTATAAAATCCATGATGACAATAGTTCCCCGCCGACGGCGACTCGACAGCTTACCTATGTCTATTACTTTTATCGAGAACCAAAATCATTTACTGGGGGAGAATTAAGAATGTACAATAATAAAATTGAAAACCATTATTGGACGCGAGGGGAAGGATTTACCACCATTGAACCCCGCAACAATAGTATTGTGTTTTTCTTTAGTGGTTACGAGCACGAAGTGTTGCCCGTTAACTGTCAGTCTAAAGCTTTTGCGGATAGTCGATTTACGATAAATGGCTGGATGTCCAGAGCGAATTAATTCACAATTTACTATTCGATGCATTATAGCAAAGCAGGGCATAATTTTACCCCTGCTTTAGGCTGGCAAGTTCTTACGGACTGGTTGATAGCTAGGCGATCGCTCATATTCTAAGCAAAAATATGGGCAAGTATTGGTTGAAGTGCAAGTCAATCGCAATTCAAACCCTAAGTATGAATCAGCATTCAGTGAATTCAAGAAAACATTTTCGATTTCCCAATCCACTCAAAACCCCAGCTTTGACAGCGGCTTTTCTAGCGGTAGGTACAGTCTTAAGCACGATCGCCGGTTTTGGATGGGGAAATCCTTGGTTAATGCCAATTTTGGGTGCGGCAGTTTCTTATCCGATTTTGCTATTTTATGTCCAGCGCGATCGCCATCGAAGCGCGATCGGTTGGATGTTGTTTTGGGCTCTGTGTCAAAGTGTCGCGGTTGCCGTTGCCACTACTTTCGCCCCAGAAAAAGCGGCTCAAGTGGTTCTTAGTGGCACTTCCTCCACCGCAGAAATGTTGCATTGGATTCGGACAGGAACCGGGGCAGAAGGTTCGCTGCGTTTGTTTTTACCAACTCACTTGCGAAGCTACCTGGTTTTTTGTATTTTGTCTCTGATTACCTGTGGAAGTGGGGCGTTGATTTTGGGGACTTACCAACTGAATTATATGAATTTTTATGTGGCCCAATTGATCCAACTGAGTGTGAATCCTTGGCTTTCAGGGGCGATCGCTTGGCCAATTTGGTCTATGTTGCGAGTCATTGGGTATCTCTACACTGGAGTTGCCCTCACTGTTGGGGGTTTAAACCTAATTAGTCTGCTGAAAAAACAAGTCCCAAACCATCAGTTTCCTCAAAGATTTTTGTTGCTTGGTTTCGGATTTGTGGTGGCGGATATTGTGTTCAAAGCAGCATTAGCACCGATTTGGCAAAAACTTTTACTCAAGGGTCTTTTGGGCTAAATAAATTTCCTCAGCACGGGTATTCATTATCAGATTCCAACAAATCAATGGCATTCTGGCTAAGATTGGGGCTATCGTTGATAAACCATAGAAATATATGAGTATCGATGAGGAGCTTCACTACATATACTCCTGAAAATCTTCTAAGGGATCATCAAAATCTGGAGATATCCAAATTTGACCTTTGGCGCTGCCCCGTTGCCTTTTTTTGTACCTGGGGAAAACTGACTCAGTTTCAAAATAGGTTGATTGTTTTGAGTAATGATAATTTCTTCACCATTTAGAGCCGATTTCAGCCAAGAAGAAATCTCAGTTGTTGCTTGGGTAGTGTCAACTTTCTGCATTGTTGATTCCGGGATGGGAGATGGATCGATTCGTTTTAGTTATATATGTCGGCATATCGATAATAGCAATACTATTTTCAAGTAAATTTTGGCGTTTGTCAATAGTATTTGAGAAAAAAATTGTGATTTTTCACCACAAAGACACAAAGATTCACAAAGAAAATAAACCCGGTTTTTGAACCCCCCCCAAAGACCAAGAAACCGGGTTTCTTTTCGCCCCGCCACCCCGCGAATAGAGAGGCATAGAAGAGACAAAAGAGATGCATAGAAAAGATAAGAGAGATGCATAGAATTTTCAGAAGCATCATTAGCACCTATGCATCCTCTTTCCTCTATCCTCTTTCCTCTCCTGCTCCCCCGCTCCTCTGCACCCCCGCACCCACTCCTACGCGGCGGCTTCATGGTGCAGTTTGGCCATTAAATAGTTCAGACTTAATCGCGCTTCTTCGGCTTGTTCTGGTTGAATATTAATCGCCCGTTTATAAGAAGCCACGGCTTCTTCAAATCTTTGCAATTTTTCTAATAGTTTGCCGCAGTTATACCAAAGTCTTGGGTCGTCGGGTTTAATTTCGATCGCCTTATCATAGGAGGCGATCGCTTCATTATATCGGTGCAACTGTTCTAATAAATTGCCCCGATTATACCAGGATTCATAATTTTGCTGGTTGAGGGTGATGGCTTTTTGGTATGAAGAGATCGCTGCTTCATACTGCTGCATTTTTCCCAGCATAAAGCCTCGGTTATGCCACACTTTATAATCATCATTTCTCAGTGCAATGGCTTGATTATAAGCGTTGACGGATTCAACATATCGCTGCAATTGACCCAAAGCGTTGCCTAAATTATACCAAGATTCATATTTTTTCTGGTCGATAATCACCGCTTGTTTGTAGGCGATCGCCGCTTGTTCTGTTTGTTGCAACTTGGCTAATAAATTGCCTTTTAAATGCCAAACTTCATATTTTTCAGGTGCTAATAAACTTGCTTTTTCATAAGCGGTCAGGGCTTCAGCATATTTTTGTAACCGGGCTAATAAACTGCCTTTCTGCTGCCAATATTCAGAATTATTTGGTTGCAGGGCAATTGCTTTGTCATAAGAGGCGATCGCTTCTGAATGCTGTTGTAATCTAACTAAAATATGCCCCCGATTTACCCAAAAGTCTGCCCGTTCCGGTTGCAGGGCGATCGCGCGATCGTAAGCCGCTAATGCTTCGGAATATTGTTGTAAACAGCCCAAAGCCTGCCCCCGATTATACCAAGCTTCAGCATGATTCGGATTCAGGGAAATCGCTTGATTATAGGCAAGTACCGCATCAGCATAATAGCCTTGCTGCGACAGTTGATTGCCTTGATGAAGATAATCTTCAACCTTCACTTTCCCTGAATTCACTAAACCCTGACTTTGAGGGTTTAGTGGGCGATTTTCATAGTGCTGATAAAATTGGTCGGAAAGTTTCTGCATTAAAGTATCGGGATGAATTTTGGCAATTTTTTCTAAAGCTTTATCTCTGGCATCATACACTTCTAATACTAGATGTTGTAACTGGGTCAACCAGTCAGATTTAATCGATTCAAACTGTTGAGCCGATAAACCTTGCTGATTCAGTTGATTGCGAAATTTACCAACCTCTTGCTCATACCCGGAGGCTAAAGTTTCTAACTTAGATTGAAAAATTTTTGATAACATTTCCGCTTTTTGACTAGCCTTACTCAGTTGTAACTCTAATTCTCCTAATTCAGAAATTTCTTGGCGAATTTCTTTGATAATATTCTGAATAATCCAAGGTTTAATCAGCCACAAAAACGCGATCGCCCCAATGGGGGATAAAATAAAATTCAACAGCAAAGTGCTTAACCCAGTCATCTGCCCATGAGACAAATGTTGATTTTTACTGAAATATGGAGAATTTAACCAACTGACTAATTGGGTATTTTCGGCATTAGATGGGTCTAAACCACCAGCATGGATGGGGGAATTCAGCGTTTCTGGCAAACTAATCGATGCCATTAAATCTGGGGCATAATTTGCGGCTGGATTAGGCAAACAATGATTAAATTCAGGGGATGAATTATCCAATAGGCTTTGACTAGGACAAAGGGGATTTGCACGGGCTTGACCCATCAAATCTTGACCCAGTAACATACCAACCGTTAGCACGCTTAAATGAGAGTATTTCATAACAGTAAATATTTTTTGGTAATTTTTTTGGTAAAATTTAAATAGGACTTAGGCAATTTTTCGGATCCCGTCCGACCAAGGGGCAGAATTTATCAATTTTTCGGTAAAAGAGAAAAAAGAAGCTGCCAAAGGGGAGAGGCAAGCGGGGAGAGGCAAGAGGGGAGATGCCGGAAAATTTAGGCATCCGTGTTTTGGCAAATAGGAGATTAGGAGATTAGGAGATTAGGAGATTAGGAGATGCTGCCGAAATTTTCCTCATGGCCATACCAGATTTAATCAGCAATGTTAGGCTATTAATATGAGCAAAAAATTACCGGGAATAAATACTGCTACTAGACAATCCCCTCAAAATCAGGATAAAAAGTAGTCAGAATCAGAAAAAATTACCAAAAATCACTGCCAAAGCAGTGGTTTTTACCCAGGTGAATGATTATTGCGATCGCCAGTCCGGGAGTGAAGTCAAGGAAAATCACTCAAAAAATCGAGTCAGCAATTCGCGATCGCACCCTTGGAAAACTTTTGATGTCAAACATGAAGCGTTCAGGGAACCCACTATGTCTAATTCTTCATCCAATTATCCAGAAAAGAAAAGCCCAGAAAATGGCTATCTAACCATTGATTCCGATCCAGAGAAAACAAACCAAATATCCGCAGCGGATCCAGAATTTTTAGAGTTGGAAGCATTTTTGCCTACTTTAGCCTCGCAACTCCCCGATGCCCCAGGTATGGAGCAACTCAACGCCTGGAAGCAAGCCCTAGGGTGGCTGAGTACCTTACGGCAAGCGAGTCGAGTCTTGATGGCCGCGATCGCCCCAGAGACTTTTCGCGTCACTTATGCCAATGATTATTTTTGCCGGTTTTTTGGCCTTTCCTCCACCAGCACAGGTTTTCTCCACCAAGAAATTACTTTATTCGATCTATTTAGCAATTTAGAAGAAGCAAAAGTGCGGCAATGGTATCGCCGCCATTTGCTTTATCAATTTCTCCGGCAACGATATGCCATTGACGGCCACAAACCAGCAATGAATACACTATAAACCCATACCCTGACTACATCCTAAGCACTCAAAAATCTTCTTACCCGTACTTTGTACCTTGGCTGATACTTCTAGCGTCAGTTTTGTATCTAAATTACCCGTAACAAACAAGTTGCTTGCACGCTATTTGCGCTTAATCAGTTTCTATTCAGTTTACAATAGATACCATCATTAAGCACAAATAGTGATAATACTTTTCTTTTTTTGTCTTGACTGTTAACAACCATGTAACCTGTATCCAGTTTAACCAGATACAAGTCACCCTTGCTAAGAATGCGATCGCAAATTTTTGAGCCAAGTACGCAACTTCTCGCTAAAGTCAACTAACTGCTGAATGTTAAGTTGTGGGCGATATTTTACTCCATACCACTTTGTCAGCTTACTTTGAACTTCTTCTGATGAGACTCCATGCTTTTCAAGTTCTTGGATGAGAAATGTTGTGCAAAAAGTCACTTCTTTCCTGATCGAGTTAGTTTCATCAGAAGTGCTTGTCTCTGTTTTTGTGACCGCCGTATTTTCACCAGGAAAAGAAGTGTCGCTTGACCCGACACACCCGACATCTTCAGTCACAGCAAGGGTTTCACCCGACATTTCACCCGACATTCCATCCGACATTTCATCCGACATGGCGTGGTGATGAGCTTCGTTGGCAGATTCTAATATTTCGCCGTAAGTGGGGATTTTCGTGTCAGATTGGAAATTGCGTAAACGCAATCCTGTAATAACACGGTAAGATTGGTTGCGTTGTTTTTTGATATCTAGACCCAAGGTACACTGCGCTAATTCAAGTAAATCAGCGCTAAAATTTCGACTGTTTTTGGGTTGATAGTTGTTTTGATAGCAATACAAAGTGTAACTCTCGTAAAGCGTAGTGCAGTCTCGCAGACTGCTCGTTGAGTCAGCTTTTTTGCTGCCAATTTGTTCCTGGCCTTCTTGATCTACGACCACGCACTCGTCAAACCATGCAGCTAGGCCATCAGAATTAAATTGAGTTTCCCATGAATCTGACGTAATCAATTTTGTACAACTGCTGTCCCCCTTGAGAGTACGGGATATCCATCTGTCATCCAGACTCAGCAAGTAACGAGAGAGCGCAGGAAGTTCATCTTGGAAGTCAGCGTTAAGGTCACGTACCTGAGTGGGGTTAACTTTTGCATTGAACTGAACGAGAATCATTCGACGCGCGATCGCACTGCTGGCACCCCCCACAAACACAGATTTGTTCGATGCCATGACGACCATTCCGTCATATCGATAACAAAATGCTTTTTTTCCTTTTTCCTCTGCTCTTAAATCATCCTGACCCGTCAGCTTGAGAAATTTAGCATAGTTGTTTACTTTGCTGTCTTCATCCGGGAACACCGTAAGACGTTTCTGATAGGCATTGGCGGTCTCAAAGCGGTTGCCATTCCAGTCACTCAGGCTGCTGGAATGGATATTATTTTTACCAATGAGGTCAACAAGCAACCGAATAAAAGTCCCTTTACCACTACCACCATGCCCCTGTAAATACAGAAACTTTTGCAAGTCTGAACGTCCACGCAAAGTGGCCGCCATGTAAGCGATTAAAGTTTGTTTATTTCGTTGGTTGTTTTGAGTAGCGAAATCTAGCCACTCATCAATTTTTTTCCAGTTGTCATTTTGAGACTGATATGGGTAGGGCAATTGCCACGTAAAACAATAACCAGGGGAATGGGATTTAAGTTGGTTGGTTTTAAGGTCAAAAACTCCATCACGATATGGGATCAGGTCGGGCGACATCTTCCAATTATCGGTGCTGAGTTTTATTCTTAGCAAGGCAGAAATTGATTTAACTTTTTTATCTGTGTAAGCCTCATTATTGACATCCAGATAAGACACGATCATGCGGTTGACAGAATCGGAGTGAATTTCTGACCACATCCCGTTCTGCTCTTTGCCATACATCATCCAACGGCTAGGGTAAGATTCCCAGATAAGTTTGCCTTGGTATTCTTCGGCAATCTCATCAGCAAAATTATTGTCATTTTTTCGGACGGCAGAACGCTTTGAGTCACCTTTCCGGGACTCGGAGTTAAACTGCTTCTCCAGTTTTTTTAACCAGACATCGTGTTGAGTTTCTTTCACTTGGTTGTGTTTTCCGTTAGCAATTACATCATCTATACCTTTACCGATTGAGATATCCCAGGTCCAAATACTCACGGTGCAATCTTTGTTGATGAGTGTTTCAGCAAGACTTTTAAGTGCGCTTCTCACTTCTGGCTTACTGACGATATCCGCATCAAAAGCTATGCAAAAATGTCGTCCTGATCTAGCCAAAAGGTCAAGACCAGGGACAAGCTTTGTGCCGCATCCCCCTTTAAGATGTCCCATATTAACACCGGGCAAGGAAACAGCTATCAGTCCTTGACTGATTAAACTTGCTGCTTTTTTGGCACCTTCAGTGATGATAATAGGTTTTGTGGGGTCGTCAGCGATCGCATCCCAGTCAATCCCCTTAAGCAATGCCGCATCATAGCCGCCCTTGGAAGTAAGGTACTTGGCTGGTTTGCCATCCAGAAGAAGCGGTTTCATGGGCTTAAATTGCCGTTCCAAAGAATCACCACTCAGCCAACCTGGTTCCCCTTTATAAGCTTTCCAGCCTAGGAACTGTGCAATTTTTTTGTTGTCCCAAACTGGTTCAAAATTGGCTAAGGCGATTTCAGGGGCGATCGCGCTGGCGCTTAAATCTGCCGCCATCCATTCCAGTAAATCATCTGGAATCAATGGATGAGCACCTTTAAATAGGTTGACAAGCTCATCTTTAGTGGTAAAATTATTACTTGAGCTTAAGTCAAATAGAATTTTGTCAGGCTGGGAAATTTTCATGATCGTTTCTGCTTTAGAGATAGATTGAGTAGACATAGTTGCTTTTTTTGTAGCTATTAACTTTGTTAGCGTTAACAGATTATCAGTTCAAAAAAAATAGCTAATCAACTTAACTTAAATCTGTCAACATCTAAAAAAAAGACTGTACAATGAATCAGTAATTGCCACTTCCAGCAAACTTAATTCATTGTACAGTCTTTTTTTAATCAGAAAATTCATTAGAGTAAGGTAAGGCTTGTCTCCCTACTTTTTTCCGCCAATGGTCCGTTTTTTTTGCAAACGGAAATTTCACCTGCTTTTGTTTGCCGCTTAGTATTTTGTCAGTTACGTCACTACATTGGACTGAACAAAACTTCTGACCTTTAGGAACCTTATCTTCACAGCAACAACATTGCGTGACATCTGGAGTGTAATTCTGGAGTCTTTGCAACACGCCCTTAGCGAAACTATCAGGAACCAAAGGGTCAATGCCGTAGCGCCCTATTCGCTTAAGCTTTTTTTGATACTTTTCGGTTTTAATCAATTCTGCATATTTAAGGGCAGCCTCATAATTGTAAACAGCAATCATTGTTACCTGCTCTATTTGTTGAGGCGTTAAGCCTTCTGTGACCTCTTCGGGGAGGCAATTAAGTTGATGGTTATCCGTCATAGCGTTAAGGATGGAGATATACGAATGTCTATCGGGGGATTAGTCCCCTCACAGATGTACACGATTATCTGAGGCTATTTTTTATGGGTGTTGAGTACAAAACGAGTATCAAAAAGCTAACAGCAGACAATACAGGTACAAACTATGTAGAGCTACTTAATGGCACTGGCAATGAGTTTGTAACTAACTTTTTTGTATCTGCTGCTACTATTCTTCAGCGAGCCAACGAGATAAGACAGGCCATTGAAAACCCGTCTTGACCGTTGGCGATCGCACCGTGGCCTTGAAATGCTTGAAACCTAGTCACATCAAAGGTGTAAGCTTTTGCACCGGCAAGGTGCAACGGTGACTTTTTCAGGTCACGATCACCCCTAAGTCACCGCGAAAGTCACCGCGAAACGAAATGAACCGGGATGACAGTTCAAACACTAACTCTGCATACTTTTGCTTGATTTGTTCCAAGAACTCAGTCACGTCAAAATGACGTTGAGAGACATAGATATAAAGGTCTGTACCTATCTCAGCAACTACCAGAAAACACTCTGGGTTATCCCAGATGTCCAGTTGATAATTTTTGGGGTAAACTTTTTTGAACTGAGCCAAATATAAGGAAATCCCAGAGTTACTCAACTCATCTATCTTTTTGGCCGGTTCTATTAATCGCCACTGCTGACCTGACTCACGGCGTAATTTAGGCAACACGCTCAGAAAGTTGTTTGGGCTTGTTACTTGAAAACGGTAATCACTTAGGTTTTTGCTAAGTCAGGCACTAAAGAACCGTAATAATAATCTAGAACTCGGATGATTTCAGCCTTGGTTAACCGTGACCAGTCCCGCTTGACGATGCCTAGTCTGGACTTGAAAAAGTTGCGAGTGATTCTGAAAGATGTCCGACTGAGATGAGAAAGTTTAGCCTTTAACTGTCGGATGTTAAAGGCCGCGTAAAGTCTTTTCATAATACTTAAATCCTTGAATCAAAGGGGAACACCCTAGGCAATAGCTTTGAGGGTGTTCCCTGTTAGTTATGCCGCCTCATTTCCGTTTCCGGTCAATATTTGCCGAATTCTTCATCGGGACAGTAATACCCGAAAAATGAGAAGTCAACTGCCCTTGACCCACAATTGGGACAATGCCTGCTTTCTTCAATTGGTACTGAATTCTTAGCCAATTCAGAAGAAATTTTAGCAGCGTAAGCGCATTCTTTATCTGATGATTTTTCATTTATCCTTGCCATTCATAAATCGTTCACAGTCCTGGCAGAGTAAATTCATCGCTTCTCTTAGGGTTGCTTCAGATTCTCTGATTTTGGCTAAATATGATTCCGAGCAATCAGTTAAAGTCGCTGCACTTTCCATATAAGAAATAAGTGCAGACAGATTAGAAAGTACCTGGTCACATTTGTCCCAAGCTTCTAAATATTGCTCAGTGCTGTTAAAAGAGAAGGCGTTACTTAAGATGCTCATGCTGCTACCTCATCAGTTTCCAGTTGATGCAACCGGGCAGCAATAAAGACGATCGCCTCAATTAATTCTTGGCGCGGATCGTCATAGGCAAAAGTATTCACCGACTCGAGAAAATCATCATCAAAATATGATGCAGTGCCACATTCTTCAAGCGTTGCCGCAATGTTGCATCCCGTTCTCAGAGATGAGCTACAAGCTTCCAGTAGTGCCTCTAACTGGTCATAGGTAAACACTGTCAGGTCATGGAGAGACGCAAGTTCATCCCCCAGGGATACCTGAATGGTGACGGTTTGTGTTATATTCATAGGTAACGTACCTTTTTCTAGGTGCAGGATTGCCCGTGTCAGCGTATTCCGCCAAGAATGAGCGCTGATGCGGGTTTTAAAGTTTTTGTGGAAATAACCTAACTCAGTACGGCACTCATCCGGCCTTACCCGTAACTTTGGCAAGCGTACCCGCTTATCGGATTTTTCTGCCTTACCCGCTTTCTGGTTATCCGGCGGCCCTGGACGGTTTATCTAGTTGATTCCCGGATAGGGGCGATGGTGTAAAGGCTATCTTTGGGCGTTGAGTCTTGGTTGGCTTATGGCGTTGCATCAACTGCGGTTCTTAGCCGCGCCCCCCCCGACCATTTGCGGTAGGGGTGTTGTTGCTTGCCATGTTCTTAATATATATGAATTTTCTCTAAATGTTAATAGTTTTTGTCAAAATAATTAGCGATATATGCTAAACTACTATACAAAGACCATAAGGGATATGATAAGTATGAGTAAGTTAATGAGTGAACCTACAATGCTGAGATGGAAGTGCAGAGAGGTAATGGCACGTTACAATATCTCAAATCGTGATCTAGCGGTACGGTTGGGAAAACACGAAACCAGCATCCCTAGATTAAAAAAGGACAAAATGCCCACCATGAGCGGAGATGATCTAAACGACTTATGTAGAGCGTTGGGATGCACTCCGATGGATTTAATAGAATATGTGCCAGACAAAGCTGACGCGGCATAACCCCCAAAAACTTAAGAGATGCGATCGCGTAGCGTTGCGGATGCAACATCGCTTTCGCGGCGCGGATGCGCTATCGCCCCCCCTACCTTGGGGGGTTTTTTGTTGGCCAATGTTCGGGGAGTCATCCCCGGATAACTTCTGTACAAAGCTGCATCCTGGACCTGGATAAACAGAAAAGCGATCGCAATTCTGAGCGCTTACCCGCTAAGTCGATGTTTATGCTGGGCATTAACGAGATTCCCATGTCGGATGAAATGTCGGGTGAAATGTCGGGTGGAATGTCGGATGAAACCCTTGCCGTGACTGAGGATGTCGGGTGTGTCGGGTCAAGCGACACTTCTTTGCAATTAAAGCAAATGCGCTCTGTTCGTCAAAAAAATAATCACTACCTATCCGTAGATAGCCTCTAGCAACTTACTTACAATCAAGTTAATATCTGTTGTTTCTGCCTTTAAACTCTCAGATATCTTGACAGCTTGCTCTTTAGTCAATTGTGGCAATTTGTTCTGCTGATAAACCCGTTGCCACTCCTCTTTTAGCATTGCAGCCGTTCGTTGACTCGCTAAGTTTTTAGCGTAAACACTCTCAGCAGTTGACAAGGTGTGACCTTGACTTTGGGCAAGCTTCCAGGGATTGACTCCTAGGCAACGGCCCCGATGGGTGTAGGCGTGACGCAACTTATGGGATGAGAACTTGGTAACGTTCAAAGATTCCCACGCGATCGTTGATTTTTCGCCACAACCTAGCCCACGAATTATCGCGCCCGCACCATTTGATTGATAATCTTTCCTTACTTTCAACGGTTCTTTGATATCTGGCAATATCAACTCATCCTTAAGATGAAAACGTTCTAACCAGTTATCGCCGATAGGTGACAGTGGCATAGCCAATCGTTTACCGGTCTTAGTATCGTCACTGATAACCAGGACTGGGAACTCATTGTCGGGGTCAAAGAACGCGGGGATTATGCGATCGCTCTCAATTTGAACCCGGCCTAGGCCGTACTCACTATCAGTAGAATCGTCAGAATCATCAGAATCGACTTGAACCCACTCTTTAGACGAAATGTTAACCGGGTTATGCCAATTTAGAACGTGCCAAAATTCATGAGCGCGAATACCATAGGTAGCCATGATACCGAACACGAATTGATGGGCTTTAGTACCGTGTAACTGCTTACCACCTTTTTTATGACCGTCTTTTTTATAAAGACTAAAACCATTTTCCCAGACATAGATGATTTCGTCATCCGTTGGGACGTAAGTCTCGCGTTCTTCTTTATCCTTACCAGTGAACTTACGGCAGTTTAAAGCGTTACCAAGCTCGCGTTCTAAATCGTGATATTGCAGCAATGCTTTGACTGCTGTAATTGCTTTTGTCGCTTGACTGTTATCGTCTAAAGAGTTAACAAAATCTATCAACACTTTAGAAGTCAGTACAGCGTCACTAGGTAAGCTTTCAAGATAACGACCCCGATAATTATTCCACTTACTTTCTGAACTTTTAGCATCCTTATTATCAGCGATAAAAGCTAATTTGTAAGCTTCTATTAAGTCACCAATAACCTTTGGTGCTATCCCTTTTTTTACCTTTCCCAACACATCATAATCAAGATAGTCCCAAAATGCAATAGGGTTATCAGAAAAGCGATTGTTTTTCAAGACGTGGGTTAGTAAGTTACTAGCGTTTTTAGCCTTAGTTACTTGCAATGGAATGTGAGCGCTACCCATGCCTACGTTATATTGTTCAGGTTTCTGAATTCCATCACGGTTTACCGGGTAGGTAAATATCAAAGTCAAGGTTGCGTTGCTGATCGAGCGATCGTTAACCTTGAGCGTACAGACACCCCGACCACCGTATCTTGCCTTTATATCAGAGTTGTGATTTTTAATCTCAGCTTTGACATCTTCCAAAGACTTAGCCGGGTTGCCGCCATTTTTGACTTTAGTCATATAGTTGCTAATTGTTTATTAGATTTTAAAGGTGCATTTTCGGTGCTTACAGTGTACTTTTTAGCACCTACAAAGTTAGATGCTAAAGGCTTGACTCTAGACAAATTAATAGTATCACAGAATTTTAAGTTAATTAGTCTGGTTTGCCACAAACCGGGCTACATAGACGAATCTATTACCCTCAGCGTTAATAGTGTTTTATATCCAGAACCGAGGTTAATAAAATTCTGGCTAAATTCTCAAGGATTAAAAGTTTCTGTGGCGGAGCAACTCACCGATAAATTAAGTAAGTTAAGTAATTTTTTGCCGTCATCTGTAACCCCAGAAAAAATTATAGCAGATCAATTGAGTGACGCTGAACAATTAGAAAGTTTGATGAAAAAGCTGAACCTAGATCATTACCGAGTTAAAGGTTTTTTGCTCTGGGAAGCTTTTGATGTCACCGTTGAGCAACAGATGCAGCAAGTTATCCAAAGGCTCACAGGTCGAGAATCTATTCTCAGACCAGAAGGATTTCGCCAACTCGATCGGGAAATGCGATCGCTATTTCTGGCGGATAAAACTCTGTTTCTCAGTGCCGAACAAGACCCGGCTCGTTTATTTAGTGAAACCGAATTTCAAGAACTCAGTGTGATTAGTTATTCCCTAGAATTTTTGCAGGGATCTCATTTCCAAAAAGCCGCAGACTCCAATCAAATTTGTCAGATCCCGGATCTGCGTTTAGATGCTCCCACCGAATGCGATCGCCAACTACTCGAAAGCGGTGTTCGCTCTCTATTACTTATTCCCCTGGTCATTGGCATCAGCCATAATTATGAAAACTATGATGAAAACCATCAGCAGCCGATGGGATTAGTGGTATTAACCAGTAGTCAGCCGAATCACTTTAATCAGGGGGATTTGCACAATGCCAAACAACTGATTTCGCCTTTTACCGCTGCATTGCGTCAAGCTTTACAACAAAGAACAACTTCTTTTAATAATATTCATCCCTCCGTAGAAGCGCGATTTTTACAAGAAGCGGAAAGAAGAAGTTGGGGTTTACCTCCCGAACCGATTGTGTTTAAGAATGTCTATCCGCTTTACGGGATTTCCGATATTCGAGGCTCGTCTCAAGAACGAAATCGGGCAATTCAAAAAGATTTGCTGGCGCAATATGGCCTTGGGATTAAAATTGTCGATGCAGTTTGTGAATACCAAAACAGCGATTTAGTCCAACAAATGCGCCTTGATTTACTTGAGCAAATTGAGCATTTAAAAGAAGGGATTACGGTTGATTCAGAAGTAACCGCTACTGAATATTTACAAAATAATCTAGAAATTTATTTTGATTATTTTGCCGAATGTGGTATTCCTGCCGCTGAAGCAGTGCAAGCCTATACAGAAGCTTGTGCTAACGAACATCAATGTGTTTATCAAGCCAGAGCGCGGTATGACGAAGCGGTGAATCAGATTAATCAGTGTTTACGGGAAACTTGGGAATCTTGGCAAGAAAAGATGCAAAAAATTATTCCCCATTACTGTGATATTGAATGCACTGATGGCATCGATCACATGATTTATGTGGGGAAATCGATTCACGGGGACTTTTGTTTATTCCATTTGCGGAGTTTACGTTATGAACAGTTGAAA
Organism: Planktothricoides raciborskii GIHE-MW2; assembly: GCF_040564635.1. Taxonomy (NCBI): domain Bacteria; kingdom Bacillati; phylum Cyanobacteriota; class Cyanophyceae; order Oscillatoriales; family Oscillatoriaceae; genus Planktothricoides; species Planktothricoides raciborskii. The sequence continues at coordinate 2,540,580 of NZ_CP159837.1, read as the reverse complement.
GCAGTTTGTGATTGTGCGCGGACGGCTTTCAAAATTCAGCAAGATTATGATACCCAGTTGAAACTGACCCATTTAGTTTTGGTACAAGACACATCCATTGATATTTTTCACGACGAAAAGACGGAACGGTTGTTTGATGTGGGAGGAACGCGAGACACTCGCTATGAGATTGTCAAAAAACGCATTGACAAAGGGGTCGATCAGCGATCGCAAGAACGAATCACTCAACCGGGAATGTTAACCTTGGTTTACTCCACGAACAAAGAATGGGAAGAATACCAAAAATATCTTTGTTATTTATCCAGAGAGGGTTGGGTCGAACCGAAAATTCAATCCGGTAATGTTGAACCTCTCCAAGGAGTGACTGGTCTCAAATTTGCTCGTGTCCGCGTCCTGCCCTAAGTAACACTTCTGAACAATTGCTTGATTGGTTTACCGCGTTTTTCAGATTAATAAACCACGGTAGGGCGAAGCATTCCGGTACTAAGATTAATATTTTCAGCATTGTAGGGGCGAATGGCCATTCGCCCCTACTGCCGGAATGCTTCGCCCCTACAAGTGTTTGTGGTTCGTGAAGAATGGAAAGCGCTGTAGGTCAAGCAATTGTTATTCAGATTTCCAGCCCTCTGCTTCTAATTGACGACAAGCGGCTAAACCCAAGCTGGGATTTTGCCGATATTCCTCCTGGGGAACCCAAACAGTCACGCTTTGATCCAAGGCGATCGCATAAAGATATTCCACATCAGGGTCATAGACATTGGTGCCGATTCGCAAATTTGAGTAATCATCCTCACAGATTTCAAAGCCAAGTCGGACGATAATCTGAGCGGCCAAACACTCAGGAGTATTGTGATATTCCCCAGCCGCTTCTCTTTCTTGCCAAAATTTTGCTAGAAATGGCTGAAGCAAGCGTCTAACTTTTTCCGGGGCGCCATTGCGACTAGCATAGATGATCGCCGAATTTCCTTCGATAATGATGTGACAGGGTATTGCCATGTTAGTGGATCCTAGTACCTCGCTGGGAGAAACAGTGCGATCAGCACCTCTTATGCTGATAAGAGTGAACTGCCAACCTCACATATCCATCTATCACTCATACCATTTCTTGTTTCAAGACAGACATCAACCTCCCAGTTCCTACATCGACGATTGGTGACTTGCGATCTGAAAATCCACAAATTACCAACCCAGGAACCCCCGAAATTATCAATTTTTTTACGAATTTCTGATTTTTAAGTCTCGTTAATCGGAGGATAAACCGTGAACGCCGCTGAACAAGTGAAAAACTTTGAACTCGCCAGCAAAATTGCCGCTGTGGTCAATCTGTTTAAGTCAGAGTTTCCTGATGTCAGATCCGACCTCAAACCCTGGATGAACGATCCCGAAACCAAAGAACTGGTCGATCCAGATTCTATTGATATTGGTTTCCATTTTCCAGGGCGCAGTCACTCTTTCCAAAGTCGCAGTATTTTAGTGCAAATTCGGTTTTATGAAGATCCCTTAGAAAAACATCGACGGGCGATCGGGGTTGAAGCTGCTGGTTACGATCATCAAGGGCAACAATGGCGATTTTCCACTATTGAAAATTGGCGATTTGTTGGGACAACTGCACCTACCCCCGAAGTAGCCCAAAAGCTAAAAAATTTTTGCCATAAAATTTTTGAAGTGTTTAACGGCTAATCTAATGGCTAAACTTTCGTGATAGTCATCAGAAATAGACGGCAGAGGACAGAAGGCAAAAAGATGGGGAGGATGATGGGGTAAATATAAATAGGCGATAAATAGGATAGGCGTGTAGGGGCGAAGGTTATGGGGATAAATCTCTGAGAAAAAGCAACAGATTATTGAACGATAATCATCGCCACTACAAAATTTTTAATTCAAGTAAATGCCCGAATTCGTTTCAGAGCAATCTGATAATTTTAGATGAATTGACACCGCTGAACAAGCCTGACTATGTTGTTTGCACAACTGAGCATATTGATTGTACAATTTCTTATAAGTACACCGTTGCTTGTCTGACAAATTATTTTGATTGAGTTTTTGGGCATATTTTTGCAACAATCTTTCATATCGACCCGCCAGGTCTTGCTGCTTTGACAACAAATGCTTAGTACATTCAATGTTTTCTTGATAAGCCGAAAATACCGCAGCATATTGTTTAGCTAAACTATCTGACTGCCCTAATGTGGTGGGATTTCCTGGCTCAAGATTATCTAATCGCTCAAATAAGCGCTGATACTGATTCGTTAATCTAGCTAAAGTTTGTTGTTCATCGGGTAATAAAGACTCTCTGATCGCGGTGGTGGAAGATTCATCAGCCATGAGCGCCGAACTTAATAATGCAAAGAACCCTGATTGTTTGTGCATAAAATTTTTCTATATTTCCAGTGAGTAACCAAAAAATTAATCGATTGAAATTTCCCTGGATCAAAGCTTTTCTTGACTTTAGCTAGATATTGGCAATCTTGACATCAGCCATTTGGCTGATCTTTCTATCTTGCATCAGGCATATTGCCCAGATGCGCGATTCCCTCGCCTGAGCTTCGCGAACGCGGGGGAGCTTCCTGTGTGGGGGGTAAACAAAAAACAAGTAAAGAACAGGCAACAAGCAACATAATTGTTAATTATTTTCCCCAACCAACAACCAAAGAATCCCTACCCAACAACAAATAACAAATAACAAATAAAAAATAAAAAATTTATTTCCGCCACGGCCATTTAGTTCCCATCTCCGTCATGGCAGAAAAAATCAGATAGAGAATCAAAACGGCGATGCTAATCAGAAAAATGCCTAAGTCTTCGTTCATAATGTGGGTGGTAAATTTTTCATGTTTTTGGCAAATTTTACAGGTTAGCGGTCAGTGGTCTTCGTGGTCAGCGATCGCGATCTCATCTCACCACCTCAACCGCGATCGCTTGATCAACAAAATCGGCGCTGCCGCTAACTGGGAAGGCGCAGTCGGTAATTTGGGGAGTTAAACCGCTAAGATTCAGCTTGGATTCTGTGCAAAATATGATTTATTTAAACCGCACAGAAATCGCGGGAGGAATCCCTAATTCTATATCCACAATCATATCTTTAAACAAAGAAATCGAAGCCTGATCCAAGCGATCGTTACATTTTTTGGCTAATAAAACCGCATTGAGAATAGCCACTAATAACTGATTGGATTTATTTTGTTCTTTGACTCGTTCGACTGCTGCCACTTCAATAGCGCTTAGGGAAGCAATTAAGGACGTTTTAATTTTGGGGAATAACCCAGCTTCAATACTCAAACCCTCGACTTTCAGCCCTAATTCTTTTAGATAGGGTAATACTTTTTGGTATTGCTCCAATACATCATCAATTTTGTCTAAAGCAACTTCACCAATTTTCGTGGCTTTACTTTGGATGAGTTTTCCTTGATCCTTCAGAGGATCGAGAGCATCGGGTTTTTTTTGATTTAGCAGATAAAATCCCCCGCCTACGAGCAAACCTAGGACAGCTAAACCCCCGACGATCGTGGGATTATTCAACATTGACCCTAAATCAGTCTGCAAAATGTAGGCAGATCCAAAAAAATAATCGACTGGCATGATTTTTTCCTCACTACGGTAAGTCTAATATTCACGTTGATTCATTAGATTTAGTTAATTTTATCCCATCTTGATCGCATCTCACCACCTCAACCGCGATCGCTTCCTCGGTAAAAATGGCGCTTTCCCCAAAAAGTAAAGCGCCATCAAACCTGAATCTGATTAGTTATACCGTAACCCTTCTATAAAGCAGATTTAAACCACTTGCCATGTTTCATAAGGTTTGGCAGGAGCACCCAAATACCAAACCAGGGCAACCTGATAGGTGCCGGTATCATAGAGGGCGATCGCAAAACCATTGCTCTTATTTTTAATCGTGCCATCGGCGCCAATTGTCCATTGCTGGGTGGGGCTACCATTGATCGGATTAAGCACTAATTCTTTTGCCCATTCAAAGTTGGGAATATCCTTCATATCCAGAGCATAATTACCCAACTTGCTCTTAATCACGCCATTGGCTTGAATCTCCCATTTTTGGCCGTCCCCACCATTACTGGCATATACCAAAATATTGGTTTGGGGATTGGTTTGACCACCGGCAACATCCAACACCGCACCATTAGCGAGACTTTTAATCTGTACCCCCGTTGGCGGAATCGGTCCATTCGTGAACAAATTGGATATTTCCTGGTCTGATAAGGCCACATCGTAAACGCACAGATCATCATATTGGGCATTCGGCGCGAACTTGCTTTCGCCCATATATGACTGACCGAGTTTGAATGAGTTGCCATTAGCGATATTAGCAACACCACCCGATGTTCCTTGACCAGACAATTTGCCGTCAATATATAGTTTCAGGGATGTGCCTTGGCGAACTGCCGCCACATGATGCCAATTGCCATCGTTTAACCCGGTGGTGCTGGCTTCGACCCCGATATAATTTGCGCCATTGCCATCTTGATCGACTTCCGCAGATACCCGACCGGCAGGTGCAGATTCATGTTTGCCGGTCATCCGCAGGCAGAAGAAATTCCCGTGGGAGCCCGCTGTGCGATTTCCGACTAAATCAAAATACCGATGCTGTTCAGTAGTTTTCAACCACAGCGCCACCGTAAAGTTGCTGGTGCCAAACTGACCGACACCACCACCAAAGCTGACAAATGAATTGTTGGAACCATTGATCTGAACCACTCCGCCGCCGCTGACACGACCGTTAGGAACACGGATGGCGTTAGTTAAGGTGCCGTTGGCGTTGCCTGTAGTGTCTTTGGCAACACCGTCAGTCTCGTCGAATCCCCAGTAATGCTTAGGTTGGGTCATTTTTTTGCCTCTTCTGACAGAGATTGATTATATGTCATCCAAAAGCTTATCACCCATGAAACATCTCTTTTCAACATAAAAAATTGTCACCACCGATCGCGATCACGAAAGCCGCTTGGGATATTGCCCCACTCATCTGGTCAAGAATTGTTACAAAATAAAGAGATATGTAAAACTGGGTAAATTGAGGTATGGGCAATCCCCCCGTCCCCTGATTGCCTAGGTGCTTAAGTCCCAAATCAGTCCAAAGGCGATCGCCTGTCCATTGACGGTGACAATCTCTCCCCTTATCTCACAAAAATGCAATGCATTTTATTCACTTAAGTGACTGATAATTCAAGAACCCTGCTAAACCAACCTACTGAATCGCTAAAATGCCAACAACTTTACAACCCCCTGTGGATCAAACCCTCAACTCTTCTAGCAGCGATCGCGCCGAATTAGTCGCTGAAGCCTTTGATAGCTTTGCCAAACGGCACATTGGCCCCAATGCAGCGGCCATTAAATCCATGCTAGATTTCCTGGGATTTGCCAGTTTGGATGAACTGATCGATCGCGCCGTCCCCCAGGTCATCCGGCTACAAAAATCTCTTAAGTTACCCGAAGCTGGCAGCGAATCCAGCGCATTAGCTCACTTAAAAGAAATATCCAGTAAAAATCAGGTATTCCGCTCATTTATTGGCATGGGCTACCATGACTGCATCACCCCGCCAGTGATTCAACGGAATATCCTGGAAAACCCAGGCTGGTACACCGCTTACACTCCCTATCAAGCGGAAATTGCCCAGGGGCGCCTCGAAGCCTTGCTCAATTTCCAGACCACGATCATCGACCTCACCGGCTTGGAAATTGCCAATGCTTCCCTCCTGGATGAAGGCACGGCGGCAGCAGAAGCCATGACCATGAGTTATGGTCTATGTAAAAAGAAAGCCGCCCACACCTTTTTAGTCTCCCAGGACTGCCATCCCCAAACCATTGAAGTGGTGCAAACTCGTGCCATTCCCCTGGGAATTAATGTGGTAGTGGGTCATCACGATACATTTACCTTTGATGACTCGGTGTTTGGGGTGTTATTACAATATCCAGCCACCGATGGCGCCATTTATGATTATCGGGACATTGTAGCCAAAGCCCATGATGCCAAAGCTTTGGTGACTGTGGCTGCGGATTTATTAAGCTTGTGCCTACTTACGCCTCCTGGGGAATTTGGCGCGGATATTGCAGTGGGCAATACCCAACGCTTTGGGGTGCCGATGGGGTATGGTGGCCCCCATGCCGCCTATTTTGCCACGCGGGACGCCTATAAACGGCAAATTCCCGGTCGCATTGTGGGGGTTTCTAAAGATGCTCAAGGTAAGCCTGCTTTACGGTTGGCCCTGCAAACCCGCGAACAACATATCCGCCGGGATAAAGCTACCAGTAATATTTGTACCGCCCAAGTTTTGCTGGCGGTGATGGCTTCTATGTATGCGGTGTATCATGGCCCCGCAGGACTGAAGCGGATTGCCCAAAATGTCCATACGATGACGGTTTTGTTGGCGGAAGGTTTGCAGCGGTTGGGATATGAGATCGCCTCGGAACCGTTCTTTGATACTTTGCGGGTAAACTGTCCAGAAGGCAACTTATCCAAAATTAAAGAAGCGGCAAGATTTCGACAAATTAACCTGCGGTTCTTTGATGAAACTTCCGTGGGCATTAGTTTAGATGAATGCACTACCGCCGCCGACTTGCTCAACTTATGGCAAATTTTTGCCGAAAGTGAAGAATTACCTTTCACCCTGGAAGAACTGCAAGGGTCAGTGAAGGTGCAATTTGCTGCCCCCTTTGCCCGTCAAAGCCAATATTTAACCGATCCGGTGTTTAACCGCTATCACTCGGAAACCGAGATGTTGCGTTATATTCATCGCCTGGAAACCAAAGATTTGTCCCTCAACAGTTCGATGATTCCTTTAGGGTCTTGCACCATGAAACTGAACGCTACAGCGGAAATGGTGCCGGTGACTTGGCCAGAATTTGGCAAGTTACACCCCTTTGCGCCGCGATCGCAAACCCAAGGCTATCAAATCATGTTCCAACAACTGGAAGAATGGTTAGCGGAAATCACCGGCTTTGATGGCATTTCCTTGCAGCCGAATGCCGGTTCTCAAGGGGAATATGCCGGTTTACAGGTGATTCGCCAGTATCACCAACAACGGGGAGAAAGCGATCGCACTGTTTGCTTAATTCCCACCTCCGCCCATGGCACCAACCCAGCCAGCGCAGTGATGTGCGGCATGACCGTCGTCCCCGTGGCTTGCGACAAAGATGGCAACATAGATATTGACGACTTAACAGCCAAAGCCGAAAAATACAGCCAAACCCTTTCGGCCCTCATGGTGACATATCCCTCCACCCACGGAGTCTTTGAAGAACAGATTAAAGACATCTGCGAAATTATCCATAGCCACGGCGGTCAAGTATATATGGACGGGGCCAACATGAACGCCCAAGTGGGTCTATGCCGTCCCGGAGACATTGGCGCCGATGTTTGCCACCTCAACTTACACAAAACCTTCTGTATTCCTCACGGTGGCGGCGGCCCAGGGATGGGACCGATTGGGGTCATGTCTCATTTAGTGCCATTTTTGCCCGGTCATTCCGTAGTGGACTTAGGCGGCAAAGAAAGCATTGGGGCAATTTCCGCCGCCCCCTGGGGCAGTGCCAGCATTCTGCCAATTTCTTGGATGTATATCGCCATGATGGGCGCTGATGGCTTAACCGAAGCCACCAAAGTAGCCATCCTCAATGCCAACTATATCGCCCGTCGTTTAGAGGCGCATTATCCCGTTTTATATAAAGGCAAAAATGGCTTAGTCGCCCACGAATGTATCTTAGATTTGCGCGGGGTGAAGAAAACTGCGGATATTGAAGTAGATGATATCGCTAAACGGCTGATGGATTATGGGTTTCATGCCCCCACCGTCTCTTGGCCTGTTGGCGGAACCATGATGGTGGAACCGACCGAAAGTGAATCTAAGGAAGAATTAGATCGCTTTTGTGATGCCATGATTGCCATTCGTGGAGAAATTGCCGCCATTGAAGCCGGGGAAATGGATGCTGCCGATAACTCCCTGAAAAATGCCCCCCATACGGCGGAATCATTGATGGTCAGTGAATGGAATCATCCCTATAGCCGGGAAGCCGCTGCTTATCCCGCCCCTTGGACTAAAGACCATAAGTTCTGGCCGTCCGTGGGTCGGATTGATAATGCTTTTGGCGATCGCAACTTTGTCTGTTCTTGCGTACCAATGGACGCCTATTCTGAATAGATAGAAACCCAGTTTATTATCGAGAAAAACCCGGTTTCTTCAAGAAACCGGGTTTTTTATTGTTATTTTTATTCTTCTTGTTCCTCTGAGTAAATATTGCTATTCCTACTCAATGTTAGCGAATGGTTTGGCTCTATTGAACTAACAACCAAAGATCGGAGCAAAAAAAGTGATCGATTGTTTTAATATGTTCTTTGAGTATTGGTTCTGTTTGCATATTAGGTCTAATATCACAGTAGTAAACCCCATCTAAAGGGTTTAAGTTAACGGTGTAACCTTTGAAATGCCCAGATAAAAAAGTAGAATTTATCCCATATTCATTTTCTTCAGAAGTTTTTTTTCTTTGAACATCATTCAGAAAAATAGCAATATGAGGTAGAGATGTACCTGTTAGTTTAGAATAAAGTAATTTATCTACAAATATCTTACCAATCCGATCTTTGCTAGAGGTTTTTACTGAACCAATCGCTCTTAATTCCTGGGGATTTTCCAGAGCGTTAATCAGTAGATCGTGCTGGTATTGCATATTAAATACTGTTTGACCATCAATTTTAACAGGAACTTGGATGGTTCCCGTGCGACAATGAACCCCAACTCTTTTTATTAAGAGTTGAATTAATCTCTCAAATAAATCACCATTAATTTTCCTGGCTCTATTAGACTGGCCTACCGGAAGTGCATCAAGTGCCGCTCCAATACATTGTTGAAATGTGTAAATTGAACGAATGATAACTTTGCGTCTGTAAAAGTCATTTTTTGGGATATCCCTGATATTTTTTATGATTTCCAAAAACTCATTAATTTCTGATTCTTCATTAGCACTATACATTAAGGAAGAGTTCAACGGACGAGTAATTCTAAAATCAGCCTGACGATCATACTGATAAAATTCGTAGTGATTTTCGTTTTGAGAAACAATCACAGCCTGTAACCCTTCTTTAACAAACTCTAAGTAATCTTTTGTAAAGTCTATGTAATCTTCAATTTTACAAAAGTTTTCTTTGTCAATAACCCACTCTACTATGTCCATTATATTCATCGAATTTTCTCCCGACGTTCAGCTACTTTGCGATCGAACTGAATCCAATCTTCTACAGTCATTCTTTTGACATGATTTAGTCTATCGATCGCCAATTCATTGTATTTTTCATCAAGCTCGCAACCGAGCCATTTGCGATTTAATTGCTCTGCAACTACTAAAGTTGTTCCAGAACCCGAAAAAGGATCTAGCACAGTATCACCCTTATGAGAAGAAGCCAGGACAAATTTTCTGACCAGTTCCTCGGGTTTTTGCGTCGGATGAGGGGTTGATTCACCCATTCCATTACAGGTTGTAGGAACCTCAATGACATCTTTGGGCTTTGCCCCTTTTGGATGAGGAGTCCATAAATTTTTCCGCTTTGTTCCTTGCCCATATTGACTGGTTTTAGCTTGTGGATGCACTGGATACTTCAGAGTATGTTCTCCATAGGGAATCCGAATCTCATCTATGTTTAGTTGCACTTTTTTAGTTTTTCTCAGGTGGAGTAAACTTTCATGCGATCGCCCCCAGTCGTTACCCAGATTAGCTTTATTTTTATAATGCCAGACTAACCAACGACAAGATTTAAAAAAATTCATCGCTGGATGTTTTATGTCTGCCAAAATTTCCGAAAAACCACAGACATACATAGTTCCATGAGGTTTTAAAATTCGGGCGGCTTGTGAAATCCATTGCATTGACCAATCAATATACTTTTCTTGACTGGCAAAATTATCCCATTCTGCCTTTTTGATATTATACGGAGGATCGGCAAAAATTAAGTCTACAGATTCAGAATCAAGGGAACTCAACCAGTCAATTGAGTCGCCTTGATAAAGTTGTCCATTAGGATGACTAAAGTGAAGCTGAAATCCTCTAACTTTTGGAGTAATTTCTAGTTTATTCCCTGCAACTATACAGTCGATTAAAGACAATTGTTGGCACATCAATCTTTCAACTATTGTTAATATTGTTTTAGTATTGCTAATTTATGCTTAAGACCTAAGAGTCTATTTTAGGTTGACGACTAAGTGATTACTAAGTATTGAATAATCATACTCCCAAGTGGGCGATCTAGTCAACTCGCTTCCTGACGGAGAAAAAAGCGTTCTTCAAGGGAAGCCCCGAAGCGCTACTCCAATCGCTTTGAGTATTGAGAGGGTTAACTACAGAAGCCGAAAACTTACCCAATCTTACCCAAACTTACTCAAATCGTCAGAAATTTCCAGAGCATCGAGCAATATTTTTAGAAACTGAATGCTCAATCTGGTCATTAGTTGTGGTAAGATTGGATCTGGTTAAGCGCGTCGGAATTATGACTCCATGTTATTAGGGTTTAAAACACAACTTAAAATCAATCAAACCCAACAGCAACAACTTGCTCGCCATGCAGGAGTAGCTCGCCATGCCTACAATTGGGGTCATGGTTTGTGTTTAGGGATTTTATCTCATAATACTCATTGTAGCCCCGAAGAAAAAATCAAATTTCCTACAGCCATTGACTTACATAAATGGTTAAATAAGCTGGTAAAACCAGAGAATCCTTGGTACTATGAAGTTTCCAAATGTGCTCCTCAGTACGCTTTAAGGAATCTCGCCCAAGGGTGGCAAGATTGCTTTAAAAAAAAGAAAGCCCGACCTAGGTTTAAGAAAAAAGGTAGACAAGACAGCTTTACCTTGGATGGGAGAATTAAAATTTTATCATCAAATAAACTGAAAGTACCAGTTATCGGCTGTCTAAAAACTTATGAAAGGCTGCCGGTCGTTCCCGACCCCAAAAATGTCACGATTAGTCGAGAGGCTGACCGATGGTTTATTTCGTTTAAAATCGATGTTCCCGTTAGTCCCACAGAGAAAACAAAAGATGTAGTAGGGATAGATTTGGGGATAAAAGTGCTTGCTACCCTATCCACTGGAGAAATCGTAAAAGGAACAAAATCATATAGAAAACACGAGAAAAAACTGACACGACTTCAAAGAAAATTTAGTCGAAAAGTATTCAAATCAGCCAATGGGCATGTAGGGGCGAACGGCCGTTCGCCCCTACAGTCCAAAAACTTCATAGAAAAATCGCTAATATCAGAAAAGATACTTTACATAAGTTGACATCACACTTATGCAAGAACCACGCAATCAATGTGATAGAAGATTTAAATGTATCAGGGATGTTAGCGAATCATAAACTGGCGAAATCAATTGCCGATATGGGGTTTTATGACTTTCGGCGACAGATGGAATATAAAAGTGAACTGTATGGGTCACAACTCATCATTGTTGACAGGTTTTATCCTTCGAGTAAAACCTGTTCAAACTGTGGTGCAATTAAAGACTCATTACCGTTATCAGAAAGAGTATTTTACTGCGAGCATTGTCATCTCAAAATAGATCGAGATTTAAATGCCGCAAGAAATCTTGAAAAAATAGGTCGAGCTACGGCCAAATCTACGCCTGTGGACAATTTGGAGCCGACTCCGTTGGTAGAAGCAGGAAGTAAAACCAACTCAAGCTTAGTAAAAATCAAGCTTTCAGACTTGATGGGTAAGTTTGGGTAAGTTTTATCTAGCGGGCGATCTCCATAAAGCCCATTGTCAAGCATTCTTATGTGGTGCGCTATCTCTCGATCTATCTTTGTCTCTATCTTCCTCTTATGACCTTACCTTCCGTTTATACCTGAGATGTCACCTTTTTCATCCACTTTCGGAAACAACAGGAGCAACAATTGCCGATCTTTGGATAGGATACAGGGGACAGGTAGGTTTTATGATATAGTTTATATCGGCGTTCTCAGCCTGCCAAATCTAAACACCGTACCAATTCTCAACAGTTAATCATGTCTCTGTTCGCCAGTGTTTCTCAGTCTAATTTGCCACCCATTTGTCCGCTGGTGGCATCAAGGCTACTGTAGGGGCGATTCGCGATCGCCCCAGAAGACGCGAATCTTCCCTAAAACTGGTGGGATTAAATCAAGCCAGGGCGACATTCTACGAGCGATTAATTGTACGATAAATTAGCTGTCTACAAAAGAAATATGCAAAGATTCTGAGTCTGAGAACAGACAGTCATTCAGCGAATCTCCATCCCCTAATTATGACAAATAATCCAAAATAATGAAAACTATTTTGATTTGCACCGATGGATCGCCCTTTGCCGAAACCAGCTATCGGTATGGGGCTTATGTAGCTAACCGGCTAAAAGCACAAGGGGCAGCAGTTGATGTATTATGCGTCACCGATATTAACAGTCAACAAGTAGTCTCTAAGGGAAACTTTTGCCGCAGTATTGGCATTGATGCTTCAGAAAATTTACTAAATTGTTTGGTTGAGTTGGAACATGAAAAAGCAAAATTCACCCACCACCAAGCGAAATTGATTTTACAAACCGCTTTGCGGACTCTGAAAGCCGAAGGAATTAACCGAATTAACCCGATATATAAAACAGGTTTCTTATTAGATTGCTTAGATGAATTTGAGCAAGACTTTGATTTAATTGTCCTAGGGAAACGCGGTGAAAATGCTAGTTTTGCATCGGGTAATTTAGGGGCTAATCTAGAAAAAATTGTTCGCAATAGCCGCAAACCTTGCCTGGTTACTCCCCTAAAATATCAGCCAATTGAACGATTACTTTTAGCCTACGATGGCAGTAAAAATGGCCAAAAAATGCTGGAATTTATCAAGGCATCTCCCTTGTTTCAAGGATTAGAATTGCATCTGGTGACAGTGGCGAAAAGTTTGCTCGATCGCCCAATAATGAAGCACCGACTAAATCAAGCAGCAAAATTATTACAAGAGGCGGAATTTGCCCCCGTTGCTCACTTGCTAGAGGGGGAACCAGAAAAGGCGATCGCCAACTATATTAGGGAAAAAAATATCAGTCTATTAATCATGGGCGCTTACGGCCATAATCGGATTCGCCATTTAGTCATTGGCAGCACTACCGACCAAATTTTGAAAACTAGCAATATTCCGGTATTCTTATTCCGTTAGTTTCATGGTAATTTATGACCCTGTTCATTTCGGTTGGGTTGAGTGGTGATCGCCCAACCGACAAAAACTGAATCGCGATCGCTTTTATGACTAAAAAGTTTTGCTATTAATATTGTAATGCTGGCATTTTAGGCAGATAATTGATTTCAAACAATTTGCCAGAAATCTGATTGATGCCGAATATATATCAAAAAAATATCGGAAAATATAAATATCAGTAAATTGCTAAAAACCCGGTTTCTGGAATCAGTATGGAAGGTCGAGAGAAAACCATGTTCCAAATTGGTCAAGTTTCCCAACGTTTGGGGCTTAATCCGCAAACGGTCTATTTTTATGAACGAATTGGCTTGATTCCCTCCCCGCAACGCACAGAAGCGGGTTATCGCCTTTTTAGTCCGCAGGATGTGGAACGCCTGGGTTTTATTGTTCGCGCCAAGTCTTTCGGTCTAACTCTGGATGAAATTAAGGAAATTCTGACTTTAAAAGATGGGCGATCGCTCACCTGTCAGGCAATGTATGAACGACTTCACCAAAAAGTTCAGGACATTGAAGCAAAAATTCTCTCTCTCCAACGGTTGCGAGATGAACTCCTGCCTCTAGTCGATCGCTGTCAGGCTAATCTCGATCCAATCAATCAAACCAAAGAATGTATCGTCTTTGAACAACCCGAAGAAGATTCTTAGAACATTGCCCCCGCACATCCTCCAGATAGTTGGTCTATCGTAAGTTTGCCTAAATCTTAATAAAAATTTTCCAAATTTTCGCCAAAACCCCTTGACCTTATACCTAGGTATAAGGATTAAGCTGGGATTAAATTCACCGTTAAAGTCTTAGGGGCTTTCGCATTCGGGCAATAATTTCTCTGGTTAACCCCCAAATTTAATACCCGAATGCGAAAGCCCGTAGAAAGGAGTTTTTCCATGAGTGCCATTAAAGTAGAAGTCTTAGGAACGGGTTGCAAGAAGTGCCAGCAATTAGAAGCTAACGCGAAAGAGGCGATCGCTGCCCTAAATTTAGAAGCAGAAGTGGTTCACATTAAAGACCCGATGCAAATTGTGGAACGCGGAGTAATGAAAACCCCCGCTTTAGTAGTCAATGACACCCTGGTAAGTCAGGGTCAAGTTGCCACCCCAGAACAAATTAAAAAGTATCTCACCGTTTAATTCTTGATGGTTAGAAACCGGGTTTCTATGGAGGTGCCGGTGGATCGGCAGACATTTATCATATTAGAAACCTCATATTAGAAACCTGGTTTCTATGGAGAGGCTGGTGGGTCGGCAGACATTTCTCAGAGAAACCCGGTTTCTGAGGTTAATTAATATTAGGAAATATTAGGAAAAATATCATGCAAGTTGCACCATTTTGGCGAGAACAATGGAAACCTCTTGCCCTAATTGTGGGCATATTTTTACTTTCTTATTTGATGCCGGTGGAAGCGTTGCAAAAGTCCCAACGCCTGCAAAATGCCTTTTGGGAAGCCCTATATCTACTGCGCTGGTATGCCCAAGAGCACGTTTTATTATGTCTCATTCCTTCTTTTTTTATTGCCGGGGCGATCGCGATTTTTATCAGCCAAGATGGGGTGATGAAATATCTGGGCGATAAAGCCAATCCGTTTCTCGCTTATGGGGTTGCCTCGGTATCCGGGACAATTTTAGCGGTCTGTTCCTGCACCGTATTGCCCTTATTTGCGGGAATTTACCGCATGGGGGCGGGTTTGGGGCCGGCGATCGCCTTTCTTTATTCCGGTCCAGCAATTAACGTCCTCGCCATCATCCTCACCGCCCGGATATTAGGTCTGCAATTAGGAATCGCCAGGGGTATTGGGGCGATCGCCTTTAGCGTCGTCATTGGTTTCGCCATGCATTTGATTTTCCGTGACGAAGAACCGCCGAAAATCAAGGCCAAAACCCTGTTATCCGACTCAGAAACCAGCCGTCCCCTCTGGCAAACTGCCGTATTTTTTGCCGTTATGGTGGGTATCTTGGTTTTTGCTAACTGGGCAAAACCGGAAACAAATCTCGGAATTTGGGCAACCATTTATGGGCTGAAATGGTGGATTACCGGACTATTAGGCATTGCTTTAGCGGCAATTGCTTGCCAGTGGTTGCATCTCAACTCTGGCAAAGTTATCCTCATTACCATCGTCACCGCGATACTTTCTTGGCAATTCCAAAATCAACCCCTCATACCCTTTTCTGTTGCGATCGTTGGTCTATCGTGGCTAACCAGTATCAACCAAGCAGAAGCGGGAGAATGGTTTAACACTTCTTGGGACTATGCCAAACAAATCTTACCCCTATTATTATTTGGCGTATTAATTGCCGGGGCTTTGCTTGGTCGTCCCGGTCACGAAGGCTTAATCCCATCAGAATGGGTGGTACAAGCAGTGGGCGGTAATTCAATATTTGCCAACTTTTTTGCCGCGATCGCTGGTGCTTTTATGTACTTCGCCACCTTAACCGAAGTGCCCATTGTCCAAGGATTAATTGGCAGTGGCATGGGTCAAGGCCCTGCTTTAGCTTTACTATTAGCTGGCCCCGCTTTATCCCTGCCCAGTATGTTAGTAATTAGAAGTATTATGGGCACGAAAAAAACCATTGTTTTTGTGGCCTTAGTTGTGATCATGGCCACCATCAGCGGCTTAATTTATGGGTCAATATTTGCCTAGAATTATCAATTTTATCTCTTTAATTGGCAACGATGGGTTTGGCAGGGGACAAACCCGATTGGTAGGAGCGAAACATTTCGGCATTCGATGGTTAAAAGCAGAAATTTCATGGCGGAATGCTTCGCCCTGACATAGTAAAAAACACAAATTTCCTCCGGTCAAGATCGCGCTCTATAATACAGGGGATGCTAACCAAAACTTTCCGGGACAATCTCAGAACTCATGTGCAAACCCCCCGCCAATTCTCCCAAGTTGCCAACACTAAACCACATCAGGCTGAGGCTCGAAAACGATCTCCTCATAGAATTGCTCGATCGCCACACTCAAATCAATACTTTTCAACTCCACGCGATCGCCTTCTCGATAGCTAAGAATCACCCATTCACCCGCATCATTTTTATGATAGATATCCACCGCCATCTCATCAGAACTCACCAACACATAATCAACCAGATTAGGATTTTGCCGATATTTTTCAAATTTCTTGCCGCGATCGTAAGCCTCGGTACTATCGGATAAAACCTCAACAATCAAACAGGGATAAGTAATATATTGGGCGCTAGAATTATCTCGCGGATCGCAAGTAACGCTTAAATCAGGATAGGTATAGTTGCGAGTATTGAGGATATTTACGCGACAGTCAGAATTGTATGTTTTACAACCACTGCCCCGCAGATGGGGCTTGATTATCGCTAAAAAGTTTCCCGCGATATCGCTGTGATTTCTAGTCCCACCACCCATCGCATAAACCCGACCATCGATCAGTTCGTGTTTTTCTAGCTGCGTCTCTTCCCAACTAAAATACTCTTCAGGTGTAAAGTACCGCTCCTCATCTCGTGCTGCTATAATAGCCATAAACTCCTTAATCCAAAAGTAATAATATAAATCTACAACTCATAACCCAAAACTCGTAAATTATCCCGAATCGCCGCCTCTAATCGAGCAGACTCCTTAAACTGTTCCCCCAACTTTGCCGTCAGTTCTTCCTGCGATCGCTTACTACAGAGAAACCATTATATTTGATGTGGGCTAATCCCTTCAATCGGAGAGAGAATAGAGGAGAGATGCATAGAGAATTTTCCTCTATCCTAACAACCTCTATCCTAAGAACCTCTATCCCGAATACCATTCCCGAATACATCGTTATCCTGGGGACTAAATCCTGGGGACTAATTAATAACTCTGTCCCGCACGGCGAGCCAGAGATAAAACACGCGGACGAGCCCTGCCTGTCAGTCCAAAATTTAACCCGTAACGGAATATTTCCGGCATATAATAATCATCTTCTTCTTGAATCAATACGCCATTATCTAATAAGGTTTTAATTTCCTCAATCGATAACTGAGCAGCTTCGCGGGTAAAAGGAATTTTCCGATTAGCCTCTGCCAAGTCCCGTAATTTAGTAAAAATATTTTTTAAGGCAG
Source organism: Planktothricoides raciborskii GIHE-MW2 (assembly GCF_040564635.1). Taxonomy (NCBI): domain Bacteria; kingdom Bacillati; phylum Cyanobacteriota; class Cyanophyceae; order Oscillatoriales; family Oscillatoriaceae; genus Planktothricoides; species Planktothricoides raciborskii. Next base: position 2,523,331 of record NZ_CP159837.1, on the reverse strand, counting down.
TATTTTCTATCTCAATTTCTTCGATTTTCCGCTGACTACATTCCGGTAAAGCATCCCGAATTGCTTTAGGAATGAGAATTCGATCCTGCCACCGATTATCATTCATAGATTTATCGGCGGCTATCTTTAAAAATCTGACCAAATCTCGCGATTGAATTTGACCATTGAAATCAGAAAGAGCAGCCAGGACAAATTGCACAGAACGAGCGTCTTTAGATTTTTCACCCCCCAATTTTTTCCCCCACAGTGGGACTAAAGTATCGGTGATTTCCTCCTCACTCATATCTTGCAGTTTGTCAAGATTAATGTTAAAATTAGAAATGGCTTTTTTTGTCACCCAAGCCACTAATCTAAGTGCTTCTTCCCGATTCCATTTTAAAGCATAAGGCTGATAACGAGCCATCATCTGAGCGGCATTTTGACGCACCGCCGCCAAGACAATATCTCGCCGGACAAAAATAATTATTCCCCAAGGACGACCGGGCTGTTGTCCTAACCATTCCGGTACTTCTTGAAGTAAAGCCCGTAAAGCTTTTTGTTGATTTTCGTCATTATCAAAGTTCTGAAATAAGTCTTCTAGCCCATCAATGACGACAATAAGCTGCTGTTTTTCTTGAAATAAATGGTCGGCTAATTCTCGCCCAGCCCCGGCTTGCTTAGGTTGAAAACCAACCCCCCAAGCCATGACATCTAGCCAACATTCTCGCCACTGCCCTTCATGGAGGTTTTGGGTCAGATTTTTTCTAATATCATCTCGAATATCGTTAGAGTATTGAGGCCGGTCAAATTTTAATTTTTTAGCATTTTTTTTCTGCACATTCTCAACTATTTTTTTAGCATTATCCTCTAAATTTTTTGAGGCTAACACAGGAGCTATTAAGGCATTATTTTGCACTTTCGCCCCAGTTTCCTGCACAAATTTTTCCCAGTTTTCCCTGCGAACGATTTGCATAAATGTATAAGTTTTTCCTGAACCTTTAGCTCCAACAACTACTGTAATAGGGAGTTGTCTTCGATGGTCTGAACACAATTTTTTTAAAGGAATTGTAGCTAAAAAATTATCGATTTCTGCTGTCTCGGCATAAACTAATTTTTCCGCCAATTCTTTAATCAGTTGTCGTTGGGATTTAAAACTAGAAAGACTTTCTTGGAGCGATTCACCACTTTGACTAGGCAACCAATCCAACAGGGGAATTACTGCATCCACCATCCCCGATCGCTCCAGCTTATTCATCACCTCTTCCCAACTAGGAGGTAAAACCAGCAAACTATCAGCAAAGGGGGTAATTACTCTCAGAATATCCCCATCTTCTCCTAAAAATGGTCTGGCTGCTTCCAGCAGTTTTTGTTCAGGTTCTATGACCAAATCGCTTAATTTTTTATCTTCAGGAACTTGGCTGAAAATTAAGGCGGGTAATGGGTCTTCTTCTCTGGTGGAAGGCGATCGCTCCCCAATCAATTCTAAAACTCTCACCGTTCCGGCGATGGATTGTCCGGTCAAGGTAGTAACAAATATCCGATAAACTCGCGGATCTAAAATTAAACCTGTGGCTAATTCTGAGAGTCCAGCCCGCAAGTCTACTAACACCACATCGACCCCTAGAGATTTTCCCAGACTGGCTAAAATATCGGTCAATAGAAACGCATTTTGAGAACCTTGGATCAGATGTTCTGGTCTAATTTCTAACGAGCTAAATCCTGAAGTAGACCGAAATGAGGGCAGGATAAATATCCCGTCAATGAATGCATCTTGCAGGCGATCGCTCACTAATTGTATGGCGGTTTCAGCATGGGGAGATGGATCGCCATGAACCAGGGCTAAAAAGTCCGCAAAAGAAACCGGGGGATTGGGCAATCTTCGCTCAAATAACCAACTAATTCCCGGTGCTTCTAAATCCCCATCAACTAACAGAACTTTTTGTTTTTTCGCGGTTAAAGCTTTTGCTAAAGCGATCGCATGAGTAGTCCGTCCCACCCCACCTTTAAAAGAATGAAATGCCACCACTGGGGGAAAATCTAATGGCATAATAGCCGGAGGTTCGATATTTTCACTGGGAGGCCAAAGCACACCCGGTCTGGATAAACTGGGAGTAAGTCTAGGAGTTGGGGGGGCTTCCTCGGTTTCCTCCAAAAAAATCGACAAAATCCGTTGATTATCAGCAACACTTTCTAAAATAATATAACTATCTAGACTGTCCGACTGAGACTTATTTCGGAAGCGAGGATCGTAGATTTCACTCAGCCAATTTTGGGCTTCTGCTTGAGTTCCCGGACGAATTCCCATCGTTAACCCGTCCCAGTAGGTTCGCGCCCAAACCAACCAGTTTGGCCAGTCATTTTGCTTTTGTTTCCGCAGTAAAACTTCTTCTACGTCAACCCAAGTATAAAGACGAATATCTGATGGAATCATCGGTTGATGTTCTCCTTAATCCAATTACAAATACTGTTTAACCACTCGACTAAAACTTTTTCATCTTCACCTTTGAGGCGAATGTTATATCGCCACGCTTGATGAGCCTTTTCTATGTTTAAACTGAAACCCCCTTTTTCCAGATGAAAATCGGGAGTTGCGCTCACTTGGCTGGCGGAAATTTTCAGTTCTTTGACCCATCTATCTAGATTATGACCATCTTTAGATAAAAGGGTTCGGTCGGGAATCTGTTCAGTGGTTTGCAACTTGTTTTGTTTCAGCCAAATACTCTTGAGGCCACATTCAACGGCATAGAATAGGAGTAAATAAGCCGAAATCTGTTTAATTTGTTCAGCAGCAGCCGATTGACTATGAGCATGAAAAGCTTGCCTTAACTCGCTCACCCCGACATGAATTTTCTTAGAACCGAAGTTGCCTTTCTGACTTCTCAGTTGGACGATCTGTTTTTGAAGTTGGGATAAGTAGGCAATCGCCTCTGGTTCTTTTGCTGGATCGATTAGCGACAGACTATAAGCAAGTAGCTGTTCGATCGCCTGACTACTGGTCTGGTCAAGGTTGAGTTTATCAAACTGTATATTAAGCAGGGACTCTGACATTTTTCATTTGACTTTATTTTCCGCCAACTCGTTTAAGTTTATCATTTTTGATGGGACTGGTTTTTGATAGGACTGGTCAGGAATGGGTTCTCGCACGGAACAACACCCTACGGGCGTTCCCGGCGTCTAACCCCCCCAACCCCCCCTTCAAAGGCAACAACAGAATAATCAGCCGAAAATCAGGGAGAACTGCGAGTAATGACGGATAAAAGTAACCGAAAAAGTGACCGAATGTATGGCCAAGTTTATTTGGTAGGTGCCGGACTGGGAAACATTGCTTACCTAACTCGACGGGCTGAGGAATTGCTCAAACAGGCCGAAGTGATTATTTATGATGCTCTGGTAGACGAACAAATTTTGCAATTTGCCCCGGCAAATTGTCAACTTTTCCATGTGGGAAAACGCGGTGGACAAGCGAGTTGGCTACAAACAGACATCAATAGATTACTCGTGTCAGAATGTCAGGCGGGAAAACAGGTAGTCCGCCTCAAAGGGGGAGATCCGTTTATTTTTGGTCGTTGTACGGCGGAAATTATGGCCTTACAGGAAGCGGGTTGCTGCTTTGAAGTGGTGCCGGGAATTTCTTCCGCTTTAGCCGCCCCAGAATTAGCTGCCATTCCTTTAACGGATCCGGTTCTGAGTCGCAGTTTTACCGTATTGACTGGTCACGAACCCGCCGATTTAAATTGGGAAATCTTTTCTCAGCTAGAAACTTTGGTGATCTTAATGGGAACCCAACAATTACCGGAAATTATCCACCAATTACTCCGGCACGATCGCAGCCCCAAAACTCCCATTGCCATTATTCAGGCTGGGGGCACTCCCAAACAAACTGTATGGACGGGTACTTTAGGAGATATTCTAGAAACAACTCGCGGTTTGTCCCTTTCTCCCGCAGTCATTGCGATCGGCGAAGTGGTGGGGCTGCGAGATTATTTGTGTCCACCGGGTAGCCCGGGCTTCCTAAATAAATTTGCCATGTCCGATCAGTCTCTCCCTCTTGCCGGAATCACTATTTTAATCACTCGTGCTGCCGGACAAAATAATGAATTTCGCGATCGCCTAGAAGAATTCGGGGCGATCGTCGCCGAAATGCCTGCCCTAGAAATTGGTCCACCGTCCAGTTGGCAAGAACTAGATCGGGCGATCGCCAACCTAGACAGCTACCACTGGTTAATCCTCACCTCCACCAATGGCGTAGACTATTTCTTTGACAGACTACTGACCCAAGGCAAAGATACTCGTCACTTAGCCGGAATTAAAATAGCCGTCGTTGGCAAAAAAACCGCCGCCAGTCTGAAACAAAGGGGTTTGCAAGCAGATTTTATTCCCCCCAACTTTGTTGCCGACTCCTTAGTCGCAGAATTTCCCGAATCGGTTGCTGGCAAAAATATCTTATTTCCCCGCGTCGAAACCGGGGGACGAGAAGTGCTCGTGGCCGAATTTACTGCTGCTGGTGCCAACGTCACCGAAGTCGCCGCCTATCAGTCCGGTTGTCCCAAAAAAATAGACCCTGCCGTTGCTAACTTACTGTTACAACGCCAGGTAGATGTAATTACTTTTGCCAGTTCCAAAACCGTACAATATTTCTGTCAGCTATTAACCCAAGAACTAGCATCTAATCAAAACTTGAATCAAGACCAGCAAACCGATTACCCACAAACCAAAAAAGACCAAAACCTGGACAATTTGTTATCAGATGTATTATCTAATGTTTACTTTGCCTCTATTGGCCCGCAAACTTCTCAAACCTGTATCAAACTGCTGGGCAGAGTAGACATAGAGGCGGAAGAATACACCCTAGACGGGCTAACCCAAACCATTGTCAAATGGGCATCTCACCGCGACAAACAGATTAATTAAGAATCTGAATCCAACCTCGACGCACACTATGCATAATTCTCCTAACAATTCGTTCATCATCTTGAGGCAACGAAGCTTGTGCCAACTGATTAAGTTGCTGCCAGTCTTGAACCGTCATTTGTTGAGTCAGGGAAGTATCGATAAAAATCTGCTCAATTTTAGCGCTAAATGACTTGATAGACATAATCTTTCCTCGCTGTTTCTCGTTGTTTATCGGTATAATTCTCAAAAAAATCCATCAAAGAGGAAAAAGCTGTTGTGAGAAATCACCAACTTAATTCAAGTCGGTTGAATCATTGGATCTTGGATTACTTTAGGCTTTGCCTAAATATCCTGAAGCGTTTCCTGAAGCGTGATCCTTGGTACTCATTAAGAGAAAACGTTAATCCAGCCGCGACGAACACTATGGCGAATTCTCTTAATCATTAGTTCATCTTCTGCGGAAAGGTTGCTGCCAGAGAGAGTATTGATTTTTTCCCAGTCAATCCGGTTAATTTGATGAGAAATAGAACCTTTAATAAATAAATCTTGGATATTAGTGAATTGCATATTCCGTCTCCTGAACTGTTCCATATATACATACTGCATCTTCTTCTTTTGAAGTGCATCAGTAATGTTGCGAGTTTTTGTTCAGTATATTCCCGGATCTTTTTTTCTGCGTATATTCACCGATGTTTTATCCGTGTTTTTACGGATATTATACCGATATGGTTGGCATATACTGAGGCGGCTATGCCAATCACCAAAAGGATTTCAGTTCTAGAGTAGGTTTTGGGAGATTCTAAAAAAAATAGAAAATTTAGGAACTCAGGAGAATGTATTTTAATATACATTCTCCTTCACTATACATATTTTTTCTATTTACGTCTAGGTATAAATCTAAAAATTTTTGTTGACCCTTGGGTGTAGGGTGTAGGGGCTTTCGGAGCTTTCGGAACCCGCCACCGCCGTCGGCAGAGGAGATGAGGAGATGAGGAGATGAGGAGATGAGGAGATGAGGAGATGAGGAGATGAGGAGAGAGTGAATAGTGAATAGTAAATAGTAAATAGTAAATAGTAAATAGTAAATAGTAAATAGTAAATAGTGATAATTCTTTTGTACGGGCGTCCTTGCGAAGCCCATGCCGTCAGGCTATATGGCCAGAAAGCCCCTACGACTTTTCAATGCATCACTTTTAACTTTTCACTTGTACGGGCGTCCTTGCGAAGCATAATCCGTCAGGCTATATGGCCAGAAAGCCCCTACGAATGCATCACTTTTAACTTTTCACTTTCCCCTGCACCAGAAGCACCCCTGCTCCGAAAGCTCCCCCGCACCAGAAGCACCCTACACCCCGTTCCCAAATAACAAGTAATGATCTGTGATAGAAATCACTCAACTTGGTGGATGTGGTTACAGTTTGGTACTGGTTTAATCACGAATCATCGCCGAGATTATCACCACAAGTGATTAGCGCGATCGCAGTCCCGAAAAAAATATCTTGGTATTCTGTAGGTATCAAACAAATATCAACTGAAATACCAGAGAATTGTCGCCATGATTTCTAATTTATTAAACCAAGCCAATAGATTCTTTAGATACAGCGAAGCAAATTCGCCTCAATATTATGCTTTTAATTTCAATAAAATTGCTCTTGGTATATCAATATTAATGTATGGCTTCAGCTTAGTATATCTTTTGACCTTATTAGGGAAAGATATCCCAGGTCATATTTCTGAACCAGCGACCAATAATTTTTTAATTAATCGGTCGATGAGTGGTTGGAAATGTGATATTTTTTAGTTTCCTGAAAAAGATAATTAAACCAAATAATTTAACGACCTATTCTGGTCATATAAAAAAATTTTTTTTGATTCAAACCCCCACATTAACCGAAATCGCGATCGGGGCGTGGGGCGATTCCATTTTTTTATATTTTCAACAAAAATAAATGAAGTTAAATGAAAAAATTCAAATAAAATATATCATATTGAGTAAAATTGATTAAAAATGTAACCATTGGTTTTTTTCTCGCTTATGCCAGTCATCAAACTGTCACAGAGTGAAATTTTTTCATTCAGAGAGTGGCGATCATTAAATTGACTGTAAAAATTGACTCGAAAAAAGTTAGCAAAAAACGGTGAAATCTATGTATTTAAATGTTTTTGCCAGTTTTACTGTGGGATTGGTAGTGTTAGTGCTGGGGACATTTGGCTTGTTGCAATGGCTAGATGTTAGTGCGGGCACTTTTTTAGATTGGGTGATTGGTGGGGCAACGTTTTGGTGGTTAATGGTGATTGTAACGGTGCCTTGGAATATTTATTTTCAAGCGAAGCAAGTTTTAGCGGAAGCGGAACAGTCTCAGGAGAAAAGTCAGGATAAAAGTATTCCGATCGATCAGAAAAAACTGAATTATGTGCAAACTTTAGCCCAGCGATCGCTGCCTTTAGCAATTTTGCTGCATATCCTCTCTGCGATCGCCCTTTATACTTTGGCGATTACCGGCATTAGTGCCGTCGGGTATGTCGGGTCTGGGGCGGCTTTATTATTAACGGTATTACGGCCAGCAATCCGGGCTTATGAGTATATTTTAGTCCGCCTAGGGATGGTCAGACAAGAGTTTCTTTATCCCCGTGAAGATGTGTGGGAATTGCGCGGCAGAGTCGATTCCCTGGAAGCAAATCTAAATGCAATTCAACAAGAATTTAACTTAGAAAATCCCCAAGCTTTAGCGGTAAAGCAAAACCGCAATTTTGAGGCCATTCGCCATGATTTAACCCAGCTTGCAGCGGCGATGGAATCCCTCAAAAGTACCAATCAAGCGCAGCATGAACAGTTAGCCAAAGAGTCTCAAAATGCGATCGCGCAAATTACCGAAGATGGGGAATTTCTCAACCATGTCCGGGAAATTATTCGCTTTTTCAAGAAAGCTTGATTACAAACCAGAAACCCGGTAACTTCGGCGAAACCGGGTTTCTCTGGTTTCTGAGGCTAAGTGGTACATTCTCCCACAAGCTACTTGACAGTCTGGGTTTAATTGAGTATCAAATGAGTAGGGTATCAAATGAGTAGGGTTCGACCCAAGGGTAGTGGTATAACTGCCGAACTAAACCGCACCAAATTTAAGGTAGCGGTTTCGCTTTTTTTAACAGGAGTTATCGAAAAAACCAACCAACAACCCCCCAACCCCCTTCAAAGGGGGGCAACCAAACAACCCCCCAACCCCCTTCAAAGAGGGGCAACCAAAGAATCCCTACCCAACAACCAACAAATAACAAACTATGCAAGGACTCTGGTTAGAAAATCAAACATTAGAACTGCGGCAAAATCTGCCAATTCCTGAACCTGCACCGGGAGAAGCTTTAGTGCGGGTTTTGCGGGCAGGTATTTGCAATACGGATTTGGAATTGGTCAGAGGCTATTATCCTTACAATGGCATTTTGGGCCACGAATTTGTTGGGGTGGTGGAACAAGGGCCGGAAAATTTGATTAATCAGCGGGTGGTGGGCGAAATTAATGCCGCTTGCGGTTGGTGTCGCTTTTGTCAAAAGGGACAACCGACTCACTGTGAAAATCGCACGGTGTTGGGGATTGTGAATCGGAATGGCGCTTTTGCGGATTATCTGGCTTTGCCAGTCAAAAATTTGCACCGAGTACCGGATAACATTTCCACAGATGTGGCGACTTTTACGGAACCTGTGGCTGCCGCGTTGGAAATTCAGCAGCAAGTGGAGATTAAACCCGGCGATCGCGTGTTGGTGGTCGGGGATGGCAAGTTGGGTCAGTTGGTGGCGCAAACCTTGGCGTTGACTGCTTGCGACTTATTGGCGATCGGGCGTCATGGTGAGAAATTGGCCAACCTGGAAGCGGAAGGAATTCAAACCGGATTTGCGGATTTGGTCAAAGATAGAAGTTTTGATATTGCGGTGGAATGTACTGGCAACCCGGAAGGATTCGCGATCGCCCGTCGCGCTTTACGTCCCAGGGGCACGTTGGTGCTGAAAAGTACCTATAAGGGCAATCTCACCTTTGATGCTTCGGGGTTAGTGGTGGATGAAATTACCCTAATTGGTTCTCGTTGTGGCCCTTTTCCCCAAGCCCTAGAAATCTTATCTAAAAATAAAATTAATGTTCAGCCGTTGATTCAAGCCCGTTATCCCTTAAAAGAAGCGATCGCTGCCTTTAAACACGCCCAAACACGGGGAGTGCTTAAAGTTTTGCTGGATATTAGGGAATTGCAAGGAACCTGAATGGGACAGGAATCCCTAACCAACAAAAATAGGATCCATTTGGTTTAAGGATTAGCGGTGACAAAAGTAGCGTTAATTTGAGGAATGGGAATTACGGAAAGAATTGTTCCGGTGGCATATACCAAGGCTACAGTACCATTAGGGTAAAAATCTACTCGACAGGAATAATAAGTGCTATTCCAATACTGTTGAATAACCCCCAACTATTGTGGTGAAAGTTGCTCAAACATAGAGAGCAAGGGGGGTTAGAAACCGGGTTTCTATGTAAGGGCCGGTGGAGTGGCAAGGGTTAACTTAAGAAACCCGGTTTCTTGTCCCTGGGGCTAGAAGCCGGGAGAGGTTAGAAACCGGGTTTCTTGTCCCTGGGGCGGTGGGAAGCCGGGAGAGGTTAGAAACCGGGTTTCTTGTCCCTGGGGCGGTGGGAAGCCGGGAGAGGTTAGAAACCGGGTTTCTTGTCCCTGGGGCGGTGGGAAGCCGGGAGAGGTTAGAAACCGGGTTTCTATGTAAGGGCCTGTGGGGTGGCAAAGGTTAACTTAAGAAACCCGGTTTCTTGTCCCTTCTATGCTACTCTAGACCATGTAGCAAAGCCGATCTAAACCAGCCCGGATTCTCACTCCCATGACCCAAATCTGGCAACCCGTCATCTGGCAACCCAACCAGCAACTAGACAAAGGCAAATACACCATCACCGGCATCCTCGGTGGCGGTGGCTTCGGCAGCACCTACACCGCTAAAGACAAAAGCGGCAAAACCTTCGCCATCAAAACCCTCAACACCCAACAACAAACCAACAAAACCATCCCCGAATTTACCAGCCTCCAGGTCAATTTTGTCAACGAAGCATTACGGCTGGCAAGATGTCATCATCCCCACATTGTCCAAGTGTATGAAGTGGTCGAACATCAAGGACTCATGGGCATGGTCATGGAATATATCCAAGGGCAGAACTTAGCGGAACTGCTAGAAGACAATGGCCCCATGTCCCAACAGCAAGCCCTGAAAATTATGGAGCAAATTGGGGCGGCTTTAACTTTGGTACATAGCCAAGAATTATTACACCGGGACATTAAACCCCAAAATATAATGTTGCGCCGTAGTGATAGTAGCGCGGTGTTAATTGACTTTGGGTTAGCCAGACAGTTTGCCTACGGACAAACCGGCACCATGACCAACTCCAGAACCGAGTGTTATGCTCCCATTGAGCAATATAAACGGCAAGGAAAATTCGGTCCCTATACTGATGTCTATGCTTTGGCCGCTACTCTATATTATTTACGGACGGGAAAAAATCCGATACCGGCTAATTATCAAGATGAGTTGAAAATCCCCCTGCCGGAACCGAAACAGCATAATTCGCAAATCCCAGCCGGGGAAAATGCCGCCATCCTCAAAGGCTTGGAGTTAGAAGCAGCAAAACGTCCTCAGTCCGTGGCTGAGTGGTTGAAGTTATTGGAAGACGATTTGAGCTCAGATAAAGGATTGGACTATCATCGCTTGCGAGACTATTTAAAAGCGCAAGAGTGGAAAGCCGCAGACGTGGAAACAGCGCGAGTGATGTTGAAAGTGATGGGCGTAGAAGAAGAAGATTTCTGGCTGAATTTCAGGGATAATCTTCCTGGCATTGACCGGCTCACCGTTTACGAAATATTGGAGTTCAGTCCCGACCAAATAGGGGGACGCAGAGGCTGGGGGGCAAATTCTCATCTGGGCAATTTTCCTTGTACTGACCTGCGAACCATTGACCAATTGTGGGTTAAATACAGCAATGGGCGCTTTGGCTTTTCGGTGCAGAGTCGCATTTATCGAAGTTTGCTTCAAACAGGTAATATAACCGATGAGAAATTCGTCTATCCGAAATGGCAAGAATTTATAAACAGAGTAGGGTGGAGAAAAGGAGAAGAGCGGAGAAAAAGAGAAGAGTGGTTGAATTACAGTGATATTACTTTTGATATGAAAGCCCCTTCCGGTCACCTTCCTCACCTTCCTTTTCTTACTGAGGTCGGTTGGACTTTGCCTACAGGTCAAGGGTTCCCTATCTTATGTCGCGTCGAGACTTGTGGACTTTAACACCTAAAGTAGGTCTGGTAGGGTGCGTTAGGCTCGCCATAAATTGACGGTTGAAACAACTAATCTTTTTCAGGCGGTAATGCACCACTTGCTCATATTGGTGCGTTAGTTACGGCTTGAATAAAACTTGTTGGTTTATACCGAGAAATAACTGCACGCCTAACACATCCTACCACTAAGCGCCCCAGGGACAAGAAACCGGGTTTCTTAAGTCAACCTTTGCCACCCCACCGACCCCTCCATAGAAACCCGGTTTCTAACCGCTTCAGGTGTTGGGACCCTTCGACTTCGGCAAAAAAGAAACCGGGTTTCTATGACATTTGTTCGTTGGTGGCTTTCGATGGTCTAAAGAAACCCGGTTTCTGCGCCCCTGGACAAGAAACCGGGTTTCTTGCGTTAACCTTTGCCACCCCACCGGCCCCTACATAGAAACCCGGTTTCTAACCGCTTCAGGTGTTGGGGCCAATTGACTTCGGCCAACAAGAAACCGGGTTTCTATGACATTTGTGCGTTGGTGGCTTTCGATGGTCTAAAGAAACCCGGTTTCTGGGCCGCAAGAAGAAACCCGGTTTCTGGGCCGCAAGAAGAAACCGGGTTTCTTTGAGAAATGTCTGCCTCCCCACCGGCCCCTCCATAGAAACCCGGTTTCTGGGGTTTTTGGGCTGCTTCGACTTCGGCAAAGAAGAAACCGGGTTTCTATGATGTTTTTTCGTTGGTGGCAAAGATGGTCTAAAGAAACCCGGTTTCTGGGCCGCACCCGGTTTCTGGGCCGCAAGAAGAAACCCGGTTTCTGGGCCGCACCCGGTTTCTGGGGCTACTCTTCAAAAGTTAAATGCTCACTTATATTCTCTATATTTACATCTTCTAAAAAATACCGATAAGCATCCGCTGAAAATAACTCCACTCTATCCAATTTCGGCAAACTACCCCGACGCAAATCAACATATTCTTGATAACTGGAAAACTCCCAATCCTCTGCTTTTTCCACTAAATTCGCCTCAACGGGATTTAAGTGAATATAGCGAGTCAGATTCAATAAATATTCTTCTCGATCTACATGAATTGCCTGAAACCGTCCCTGAAACAGTGACCCAACCCTTTTATACCGTTGATTAATCGCCTTAGCATAAGACAATGTAAATGCCTGCATCAGCTTAGAAAAATACTCATTTTTCAGATACACTAATAAATGATAGTGATTGGGCATCAAACAATACGCAATAATATCCACGCCGCGCTCAATCAGATGGGTTCTTAACTGACGTAAAAAATAAATATAGTTATCTCGTTCAAAGAATATTAGCTGACGGTTATTACCTCGGTTATAAACATGGTAATAATTACCCGCTTGAAAGATAACTTCGCGACGTGGCATATCAGGATTTAGGATAAGAATACCGAGAAAAATTATCGCATCAAACCGGGTTTCTTGTCCCTGGGGCGGTGGGAAGCCGGGAGAGGTTAGAAACCGGGTTTCTATGTAAGGGCCGGTGGGGAGGCAAGGGTTGACTTAAGAAACCCGGTTTCTTGTCCCTTCTATTGAGCAATATAAACGTCAAGGAAAATTTGGCCCATAATTTGGCCCATATACGGATGTCTATGCTTTGGCCGCTACGCTATATAATTTGCGGACGGGGAAAGACCCGATACCCGCTAATTTTCGGGATGAGTTGAAAATTCCCTTACCGGAACCGAAGCAGCTTAATCCGCAAATCCCTGACTGGGAAAATGCCGCCATTCTCAAAGGGTTGGAATTAGAAGCAGCAAAACGTCCCCAGTCCGTCGCTGAGTGGTTAAAGTTATTGGGAACCCCACCCAGCCTCCCCTTAGTCAGGGGAGGTGCCGAAGGCGGAGAGGTGACAACCTCAACCTGTCAAATTTTGAAGGAGAAAATCTTCCCATTGCAGATGTTTTCTGGGATGACGCAGTTGAGTGGTGTGCCCGCCTCTCTAAAAAAATCGGCAAACCCTACCGATTGCCTAGTGAAGCTGAATGAGAAAGCCTAGTTTCTGTGAATCAGCCCTAACCCATAATGCCCCCACTCAAGCGCTTGAGGGCACTTTTCACCGCCTGCGAGTAACGCACTTGACCTGTGAGAATTTGGGCCATGCGCTTAGTGGCGCTAGGATGTTTCACTCCGACTTCGTAGGCAATTTTAGGCATTTTATAAAAAACTTGGGTCAGCCGTTGGGCCCAAATCATTTCTTTGCCCCATTCCTCCTCCATCACTTGAGTGTAACGGGGCAAAGCGTCCAAGTCTCCAGATAAGGCAGAGGCGATCGCCTCTGCTGCTTTCAGACCGCTAAACATAGACGGGCGAATCCCCTCAGCGGTAAACGGATCCACCACACAAGCCGCTTCTCCTGCCAACACTGCATTCTGAGTATGCAGAATTTGAGAACCATTCCAGGCAAAAATCGGATGACCGTAATGTTTAATACTTTTAACTTCCAAATCAAACAGATGGGAATATTCAGCAATACATTCCCTCAAGTTTTGGGACTTTTTCTCCTGACCGCGAAATATTGCTGCACCAATGGAATATCCATCGGCTTTAGGAAAATTCCAAGCATAACCATTCCTAACCATACCAAACTCAAAATGAGCGATATGACCGTTTTTTACTTCTGGCATAGTGGGTTCAATTTCCAAAGCCCCGCAAGCGAATTGTTTGCGGTTTTTGAAACCCAACCATTTTGCCATCATTCCTTTTGAGCCATCGGCAGCAATTAAATAGCGACCAGTAAACACCTCGGCAGCGGTTTTCACCTGCCAAGCATCGGACTTAAATTCTATGCCGGTCACTTCCGTTTTATCCTGCAATTCAGCCCCTTGAACTTGGGCTTTTTGCACTAAGAAATGGTCGAAAATATTGCGCCGTACCATCCAAATTGTTTCTGATTCATCCAAACAAACATCCACCGGATTAGTCATTTTCCATGTATGGCGAATTTGTGTCACTTTTTGGGAAATCGCCGGACTAAAATCAAAATCAAACCATTGAGCAATTTCCGGAGAAACTCCACCGCCACAGGGTTTATATCGAGGTAAAGATTCTTTGTCTAAAATTAAAACTGAATAGCCACGTTTTGCTAGGTGATAACCAGCGGTGCCCCCAGCGGGACCCGCACCGACAATAATACAGTCGAACATCATTTTTTTACCCCTGACTGAATTTTTTGTTGGGTAGGGATTCTTTGGGTAGGGATTATTTGGGTAGGGATTATTTGGGTAGGGATTCTTTGGGTAGGGATTCTTTTGTTGTTTGTTGTTGGTTGTAGTTGTAGGGTGGGCAATATTTTGCCCACCCTACGAATGCGGGAAACGCGATGGAAAGGGTTTAGATGGTGGTAATGTCTTTTTCTTTGATTGCCAAAAGTTCGTCAACTTTGGCAATGTATTTGTCCGTCATTTTTTGAATTTTATCCAGAAGATCGCGGGCTTCATCTTCAGAGATTTCTTTGCTTTTTTCTTGTTTCCGCACTGAGTCTACAGCATCGCGACGGATATTGCGAATGGAGACTTTTTGCTCTTCGGCAAGTTTGCCTGCCAGTTTGACCAATTCTTTACGGCGATCGCTGGTTAATGGCGGAATATTTAAGCGAATCACTGATCCATCATTGTTGGGGGTTAAGCCCAAATCTGACATATTAATCGCTTTTTCCACCATGTTCAAGCTACTGCGATCGTAGGGTTGAATCGTAATCGTGGTGGCATCTGGGGTGTTGATATTTGCTAATTGTTTTAGCGGAGTTTCTGCCCCATAATAATCTACGGTAATCCGATCGAGCAGAGACGCATTTGCCCGTCCGGTGCGAATGGTGTTAAAAGAGCGTTGAGCCGCCTCAATCGCTTTTTTCATGTGACTTTCTACTTCAGACAGTTTCACGCAAACCTCCGACTATGGTTCCAATTTTTTCTCCCATCAAAGCTCGGCGGATGTTATTTTTAACCGAAAGATCAAATACAATGATTGGGATATTATTTTCTTTACACAAGGCGATCGCCGTGCCATCCATTACTCGTAAGTCTTGGGTTAAAACTTCCGAATAAGTCAAGGTTTCATAGCGTCGCGCTTGGGGATTTTGATGAGGATCGCTATCATAAATCCCATCGACTTTAGTGGCTTTAAAGATGACCTCAGCGTCAATTTCCGCCGCCCTGAGCGCAGCGGTGGTATCCGTGGTAAAAAAGGGATTACCGCTGCCTGCTGCAAAAATGACCACTCGTTTTTTTTCTAGATGCCGCATGGCCCGACGACGGATGTAAGGTTCAGCGATTTCCTGCATGGCGATCGCCGTCTGGACTCGCGTCGGAATCTGCATTTGTTCTAAGGCATCTTGTAAAGTCAAAGAATTCATCACTGTGGCAATCATGCCAATATAATCTGCGGTGGCGCGATCCATGCCCGCAGAAGCCCCTTTGACTCCTCGGAATATATTTCCACCACCGACCACGATGGCGACTTCAATGCCCTGGCCGACCACATGGGCGACTTCCTCAGCAATGCCATGAACCACTGATGGATCGATGCCATAAGCTAGATCGCCCATCAACGCTTCACCGCTTAATTTCAGCAAAACCCGCCGATAAACCGTACTCATCGAGTGACTACTTTCTCACTTATTAATTCCCACCCCCATAACATAGCAGTCTGAGAGCATTTTTCGGCGATTAATCCCATCAATCTCTAGGCTTTGATCCTTTTTATTATTAATTGCATATTAGTAATAAAACTATAGCCAAGAGTGGATTCTGCATTTAGGGTGAGCGCCATTTCACCGATGAACCTTTGGTTTCGGTAGAGTTAATCGTAATGGATTCTTTGGCCAGCAGTTGGGCGATCGCCTGCTGTAAATAAGCGGAATCTACCTCATGGGAATTTCCGGGACTATCATCAATTGCCCCGTGATAACGGATCACCCCTTTTTGGTCTAACAGAAAAGATTCGGGGGTTTGGCAGACTTGGAAACTACGGGCGACATCCTGATTGGCATCCCGTAGATAGGGAAAATTAAGTTGATGCTCCGCTGCAAAGCGCTTCATTGCTTCTAAACTATCTTCGGGAGATTCGCTGCCATCGTTGGAATTAATTCCAATTACCAACAAGCCGCGATCGCCGAATTCAGCCTGAAGCTGCTTTAACCGTTCGATATATTGTTGGACATTAGGACATTGATTGGCCAAGAAGACCACGGCCACCGCCAGATCCTCTCGCAAATAACGACCTAAGTGGTGAACTTTACCATCGGTTCCCGGTAATTCAAAATCTGGAGCATGAACACCGATAGAAGTATCGATCTGTTCCATGAAACTTATCTCTAGGTACTATCAACTAAACGATTTCGTCATTATGAGCGCGATCGGGTTTTATGGGATGACTGATCTGCCCAAACCCAAAAGCCTTGCTTATCCCATTAGTTTATTAAAACGGGCAAACATTTGTGAACTCCAAATAAAAAATTTATTTGCCCTAAAATTTATCTGTTGTCTGTTATTTGTCACTTGTTATTTTTTATAATCAATAATCAACAATCAATAATCACCAATCAATAATCAACAATATCTAACTAGGAGACAATTGCTCAAACAAAACGCGATCGCGTCCTTGAGATTTTGCCTGATAAAGAGCTTGATCCGCAGCGGCAACCAGCAATTCTGAGGAAAATTGATTCGTGGGAACAACCGTAGAAACCGTTGAATAACCCCCAAGCTGACAGTGACAGATCCACTGACGCTTGATTTTCGGTGAGCAATTTGCAATTTTTGCCCATGAGTGCGAATGATTTCCCCAACTTCCATTGCTCCAGGGGCGTGAGTATTCGGCAAGATCACCGCAAACTCTTCGCCCCCATATCGAGCTACTAAATCTCCGGCTCGTTTCACACTCTTAACAATAGCTTGGGCGACTTGCGTCTTTTATCTCCAGCTTGATGGCCATAAGTATCATTGTAAGCTTTAAACGAATCCACATGACATAAAATTAAAGATAAAGGATGTTTTTCCCGCATACAGCGGCGCAATTCATTTTGCAAACATTCATCAAATCGCCGTTGATTTGCCACCTGAGTTAAGCCATCTACATTTGCCAGACGCTTTAATTCAGCTTTGATCTGTTTATGTTGACTAATATCGCGGAAATTAATCACAAAAATATCGCATAACTTGATGAATAATCCATGAATAATTACTTTAATTTAGGCGATTTTATTAAGACAATTGTTTAAAAATTTAATTATTTTTAAACAAAAAATAACCAATATTTTTTTGTTATTACCGCAAATTAGGATATCACTTTAATAATCTTTTTCTGGGTAAATTATCTGGGGCTATGCCTAATATTTTGTTGGTCACATGATTGGCCAAAAAACACTCAAGCTGAACAATATCAACAATTTTACCATCGCGATCGCGCACCGCATGAAATGCGGCAATCCCTTCGATGAAACTATTTAAAAAACTGGCTAAAAACGCTCCGCTCTATAATTTGCCAAAGCTTGTTAGTTTTTTTATCGTTCCTTAATTTCTTGCTTTAACTGTTATTTTTGTCTTTGAATCGTTAATTTATTTTCGATTATGACTAAAATTACACATGGAACGGTTTAGTAATAAAATCCGAAGCTCCCACCTCAAAAGCTTTGACTTTATTCAATAACTCATTGATCGCACTTAAAAAATTGCAAGGAACCTTAATGCGACAGGAATCCCTAACCAACAAAAATAGGATCCATTTGGGTTAAGGATTAGCGGTGACAAAAGTAGCGTTAATTTGAAGCCAGGGAATTACTGAGGGAATTGTTTGGGTGGCATATATCAAGCTTACATTGCCATTAAGGTAAAAATCTACTCGACATTGTTGGTAGATTCCGTTCCAAAACCCCCAACAATTTGATAAAATAAATACTACAGGTCTAGCATCCGTTGGCAAGGTAAAAATTATATAATTGGTTCCTGTTGTACGAGTTACCAGTCCATTGATAATAATTAGATTTGAGAATTTATTAATTTTTAACGGCCAATAAGAGCCATAATTTGACCATCCTGTACTAAAAGTAATAGAAATTTCACTTATTCTACCTTCAAATTACTACGTGCCGCAGCAACGGTACTAGGCCCGGTGTCCCCATTCGCGATCGCAGCTATCCCGGTAACATTCCCAGAACTCCCGGAAGTATTCCCAGAAATTTGAGCGCCGGTATGAGTATGCGATGCAGCGGCAGCACCGATCACACCTGGGGTAAGCGGGTCAGTGACCTCGATTGCGTGGTTTGGGGCGTGGGTCTCAGAAGTCTCAATGATTGGTCGCAAGAGAGTACAACGAAGCGCTAGAATTTGGCAGTGCGACCGGAATTTCTGACGAAACCCGCGAGCTTGCCTACATCATCTGCTTGATGCATTCCAGTGAGGCGCGGTTGGAGGAGCGATTGCTAAAGCTACTTGCCGATCCACTTTTTGTCCCCTACCATCGTGTATTTTCTAAATGTATGTTTGGCCATCGGTCGCGGGCTTGGATTTTGATTCGCATTTTCCCTTTTTCTAAATACCTTAAAGATGGGAAACCAATTATTGACTATACGATAGGACAAGAGAAAAAAGACCCGAAGCATCTGACTAAAAAAAATCGCAGCGGCGCTTCCGACAAGCTTTAGGGCTGGGAGAAGTTGTCCGAAAATCAGGCGCGACTGTCAATTCAAAGTCCAAGGCAAAAGGGTCAGGAATGGCGCGATCGATAATGTGGCTGTACGTCAATAACAATTTTGAAATGGCTCTTACAGAGAACGGCAAATTCAACAAAAAGTTTGTTGAAACACCATTCGCCGAATTCTCTAATATTGGCTGAACCGTGCTTATCAATTACTGCCTGATGGTTCCTTGCAAAAACTTAGCGGAAAAGCACTTTATGCCGCCCGTGGTGCAACTATGCGAAAGGTGGCTGCGATGATTTACTCGGAGTTGCTGAAGGAATTGTCTGATTAAGATAATATATAAAGCGCCACTGCTGTTTCAAGTGGCGTTTTATAATTTACCAATTATATCCCCGCATTGAGGATTTAGAAGCACTCTAGGAATTAACCATGTTCGGCGATCTGCAAAAAGTCCAAGCCAAGGTGAATGAAATGGCGCAAATCAGCCACCAATATCGGGCTTTTACTCAGACTATCCGGGAATATGCGGAGAAACTAGAGGAAGAGCCAATTTTAGAGTTGTTGACTAAATACATCAATACCAATAATAATAGTAGATGAAAAAAGATCATATTTGGGAGAATACGATGCCAGATCGTCGCGATGATGGTGTGATTTTAGTTATTGATGACGATCAAACAAATATCAAAGTAATTATTGGAATTCTCAAACCAGCAGGATTGACCGTCATTTCGGCTCGCAATGGGGAAATGGGAATCAAGCGAGGGTTGTTTGTACTTCCCGATCTGATTTTGCTGGACGTGATGATGCCCGGTATTGATGGGTTTGAAACTTGTCACCTTTTAAAATCAGAACCAGCCACTCAAGCTATTCCGGTTATATTTATCACGGCCATAGATGATGAAGATAGTAAAGTCAAAGCATTTGATGCGGGGGGAGTAGATTATATTACTAAACCATCTGGACAAAGAGAGGTATTAGCACGGGTCAAAACCCATCTATCACTGAAGCGCAAGCAAGAGCTATTAGAGCGTCTGGGAGAAATTGATGGACTCACCGAAATCCCCAATCGTCGTCAGTTCGATCGCGTCCTGAAGGGAGAATGGAGGCGATCGCAACGCCGGGAAACCTCCTCGGCGTTGATTATGATCGACATTGATTACTTTAAGAATTTTAATGATTCCTATGGCCATGTATCTGGGGATCAGTGTCGGAGAACAGTGGCACAAACATTAGCCAGTTCAGTCCAACGTGCAGCGGATTTTGTGGCTCGGTATGGGGGCGAAGAATTCGCGGTGATTCTACCAGAAACTAATTTCGATTCAGCCACAGCAATTGCCGAGCAAATTCGCCAAAATGTGGCATCCTTGCATCTGCCTCATGTGATTTCCCAGGTTTCTGATTATGTCACCTTGAGTCTAGCAGTTGCCACAGTCATTCCCAACGATGAAACCTCTGCCAACAATTTAATTGAAATGGCCGATCGCGCTTTGTATCGAGCGAAAAGCAACGGACGAAATCAGGTAAGATCCTCAACAGATCGCGATCTGTGATCGCGAGGAATAAGCGATCGCACAGAGTCAAGATTCGGTTGGCCATGCTTTGCGCCTCCAAATCTAGGGATCCACTGAAACAATCCCTCTTCCTGTCCAGCAACAACAACTTAACCACAAATCGCCCAACCCAAGGATAAAAAAGGATAAAAAAGGATCAAAATGAAATTTCAGCGTTCTACGATAATATTGCTGTTCGGTGCTCTGCTTATGGGTGGAGCGTTCTATTACTATGAAACTTTAATTATCCCCGCCCAAGAAGCGAAAGAAGCTTTTGCCAGAAAACTATTTAAATTTAAAGAAGAAGATGTTCAAGCTTTATTCGTCAAAACTCAAAGCCAAACATTACGCTTTGAACGCGCATCGGATTTATCTACGCCCCAAGACCTCTGGTTAATGCAAATTCTAGAAGTGGCAGAAGCAAAGGAAGAAAAGCCATCCCCAAAAGCCACCCCGAAAGCAACGGCAAATCCTGAAGAAACAGCGGCAGAAACTCCCGCCGAAACGGGAACTCTTGAAGAAACAGCGGCAGAAATTCCCGCCGAAACTGCTGAAGAAAATGGGGCAGAAACTCCCGCCGAAACCGCTGAAGAAACCGTCAACGCAGAAGAAACTGCGGCTACGGAAAATAGTCAAAGTCCCGATCGAATGCCAGAGAAGTCAACCCAGACATTTCAGGAAAAAGTTTATGCTAATGAGGCTTATGTATCGTTTTTATTAGAACAATTAGTCAGCGATCGCAGTCAGCAAACTTTGACCGCTACCCCGGAACAAGTTAAAGAATATGGGTTAAATCCTCCGGTTGCCATTATCGAAGTGATCCTCAAAGACCAGAGAATTTATCAAATGATTCTGGGCAAATCAGAATTTAGCGGCAACGCTATTTATGCTCAAGTGAATCCACCGCTGCCAGAAACCGAAAATCAAACGGTTTTAGTGGTTTCCAAAAATTTTGAGTATGCGGTCGATCGCACCCTAGAAGACTGGAAACAACCAGCGGCAGTTTTAGAAGAAAATCCAGCCACAACTCCGGAGAGTCCTGCCAAATTAAATCCAGAACAAACGCCAGAAACTTTGCCGCCCAGCAATGAAACGGAAAATCCCGCCCCGGAAAATAACCCTGAACCAGAAACATTAGAACCAACCCCGGAAAGTTCGGCGCCAAATCCAGAAACGACGGAACCCATGAATCCAGAAAGTCTCCCAGAGGAAAATTATGAATAATCAGGTAATTACCCGTAATCTAACCAAAAATTAAGCTTGTTAGACTAAAATTAAATATGAAATCACCAACAGCAACTTTACTATTTTCTTGCCCAGACCAACGTGGATTAGTGGCAAAAATTGCCAATTTTATCTATTGCCATAATGGTAATATTATTCATGCTGACCATCATACGGATTTTGCCGCTGGGTTATTTCTGACCCGGATTGAGTGGCAATTAGAGGGATTTGATTTGTCCAGAGAGGCGATCGCCCCGACGGTGGCAAGTTTAGCTAAATCCCTCGATGCTACTTGGCAACTGCACTTTTCCGATCGGGTGCCTAGACTATCAATTTGGGTTAGTCGCCAAGACCATTGCTTGTTAGATTTGCTATGGCGACATGAAGCAAAAGAATTTTTAGCGGAAATTCCCCTGATTATTAGTAATCACCCGGATTTAAAAGCGATCGCCAGTCAATTTGGGGCAGATTTTTACCATATGCCGATTACCAAAGCCAATAAAGCCGAACAAGAAGCCAAACAATTAGAACTATTAAACTATTACCAGATTGATTTAGTTGTCCTGGCCAAATATATGCAGGTATTGAGTGCGGATTTCTTGAGCAGCTTTAATAATGTGATTAATATTCATCACTCATTTTTGCCCGCCTTTGCCGGGGCGAAACCGTATCATCAAGCTTATCAGCGGGGCGTCAAAATTATTGGCGCAACCGCTCATTATGTCACCCCAGACCTAGATGCAGGGCCAATTATTGAGCAAGATGTGGTCAGAGTCAGCCACCGGGATGATGTTGATGATTTAATCCGCAAAGGCAAAGATTTAGAGCGAATGGTGTTAGCCCGGGCAGTGCGATCGCACTTACAAAATCGCGTCTTAGTCTATGGCGATCGCACCGTCGTTTTTGCTTAATCATTCGTCAGATTTGGGCGTAATTCCTATATATATTGTAAGCATTCAGTAGGGTTGATTCGCGAATCAACCCTACTGGCGAATCAACCCTACTCCCGAATCAACCCTACTCCCGAATCAACCCTACTCACAAATCAACCCTAGGCGATCGCTCTGTCTGTGAACCTTATATTATTTATATTTGATAATTAAATAATATTAATCACCAAAGTTTATAGTATTATTAATATTTTGGTTAAATTTTATTTTTTTCTAATGGTTTGATGTTGAATTACTGCTATACCCGCCCAACCAATAAAACTGCCAATAAAATAATAGGGAAAATCTGACCACTGAAATGTATTGCCCAAAGCCAAACGCCCGATTAAAGTGGCGCGAATGGCTTGTAAAAATGGCGGTTGCCACAATTGGAGAAATTCTAATAAACAGGTAGCAAGACACACGCCCACTGCCGCCCATATTGGGGAAATTTGCGGCCTAATTAAGACCACGATCAAGATCCAAAAAATCTCATAAGGCACTCCGCCAAAACTATTATTTAACCATTCTTGCCCCGGCCCGCGATAGAATTTTATCATTAAGCCCAAGGGAGCGATCGCCAGAATACTGATCAGCAGTGCTAGGCGATAACGAAAAAACCGATGTTGGGGAGAAAATGGGAAATTCATAAGGGTTATTTTGAGCAAATTTCTAAGGTTGTTGTGTCTATTATGCCTAAAATATCTGGAGAAACGGGTTATTTTCCTGGATTGAGGATGAGTGGATGATAAAATTATTGTTTTCCGCTTTAACGCTTTCTGGAATTACGCGATATTTCTGCCAAAAATAAATCTTTTCTGGAGATTTCTGCGGGAAAACCAATCGGGGGTGACGCTGCACCCCCGATTGGTTTATGATGATTTAATGATGATTTGCTGACACCACACTCCCCTGGTGAGCGATCGCCTTAAAAGCTAAAGGCGGCACCCGCTTGAACCGAGAAGGCTAGTTCGTTGTCACTGTTGGTATTGTCATAAGCATTAATCCCCATTTTGCCATTACCAAAGATGACCACATTGTTTCGCAACTGCATTTCTCCTCCGAGGGTGACGACTGGGGCATTACGATTTCCCAGGGCGGTTAATTCATCTTCTTTGGTGATGAAAGAATAGCCTCCACCGACGTAAATATTGGCGTTGTCAGTCACGGCTAAATCGTAGGTGATTTCCGGGACGAGGGCAGCGGCTTTATCATTGAACAAAGCGGCACCGCGTAAAGATATCGGGGCATTCGGGGTGGTGATTCGACCTTGCAGCCCGCCGGTGAAGACACTTTGATCACTGTCTTCTACGGTGTTAAAGCTGCCACCGGCTGTAGCGCCAATATAATTGGTGGTGACACCTTGTTTGCCGGTGATTGGATCCATTGCATTGGCGGCACCACTGGCGACGACGGTAGAACCCATAACGACGATTGATAAAGCAGAGAGAGTTGCGGATTTGATTAAGCTTTTCATGGTGTTTGTTCCTTTTGAGTTGTATCTGAACTTTTGATATTCCAACTCTAGGTGGTCTATTTGAGTTCAAGTGATGAGCTTGTGCAGGTTTGTTGGCTGACTATTTTTTTGCTGTGGACTGGTGGGTGCGATCGCACCTTTGTGATCAAGGAAAAGTCTTGTGGTGATTTGTTTTTGTCTCCTTCCAGGGATGAGCGATCGCCCTTGCTTATTCCGTAGAACATGGGACAGTTTTTTGACTGGCAACAGGGGTGTGGGGTGTAGGGTATGGGGCCGCCATCGGTGTGGGGGGCAGAGGAGCAGCGGTTCCCCACACCCCACACCTCTTACCCTGAGCCTGCCGAAGGGCTACACCCCACACCCCAAAAAACCGATAGATCGTGGATAGATTCAGAGAAGTTTATGTCGAAACAGCGATCGCTCCGATCCCAATCCAAGCTACGATGGTGGTGAATTTGGATTTGCGTTTATCAGGTTTATGAAACAAATATTTTCTAAGCTTCTAGCTTTAGTCTTAGTTATGGCGATCGGTTTGATGGGTTGTTCCGGGGGTACGGGAATTCTCACGGGTAATTACACTCAAGATACCCTCAATTTGGTGAGCAGCTTAAGAACCGCCATTGAATTGCCAGAAGGTTCTGAGGAAAAAATCGCCGCTCAAGCAGAAGCACGTCAAGTCATTAATGAATATGCTTCTCGCTATGTCCGCGATCCGAATATCGCCAAACTGCCATCTTTCACTACTATGCGTACCGCTTTAAATGGTTTGGCCGGTCATTACAATTACTATCCCAACCGTCCGGTGCCAGAGAAATTAAAGAACCGCTTAGAGCAAGAGTTTAAACAGGTAGAAGCATCTTTGAGACAAGGGGTTTAATCTGGAAACCCAGAGCAGTAGGTTGCAATTCATTATCTGCGATTTGTAGAAACTAATTAAAACCTGCTGTCTCTGCTATATGTTTATACATTAGATGATTTTTAATGATGAAACTATTCAGTAATTCAGATAATAGACTTTTTGCTTTCCCAAGCTAAAAATCCTCCCTTTTTAGCTTGGGAAAGCAAAAAGTCTATTATATAATATTTCTATTATATAATCTTGATATAATCTTGATATAATTTTGATATAATTTTGTCGCCTCTTTATCTTCTGCCGTCACATTCAAGGTGCAGTGGAATTGAATGTTAGATTGTGCTATACTTTTGGATAAAAATATGGTAATTCAAGCATGATGAATCATCCATCCTTAGACAAATTACTGCAAGACTTAAAAAATCCCGAAGAACAAGTTAGAGCCAATGCCACTCATCAGTTGTGGCATATTTGGTTTCATCAAAAGGGCGTCTATGGCTTAGAATTTCTTCAGCGATCGCAAATGTTATTAGAGTTGGGCAAAATACAAGAAGCGGAAGCGATCCTGAATGAATTGATTAAAGACCAACCGGATTTTGCGGAAGCATGGAATCGACGAGCGGTGCTGTATTACAGTGTGGGCAAATATCAAAAAGCCATCAAAGACTGTGAAATGGTCTTACAACTGAATCCCGTTCATTTTGGGGCGCTGCATGGGTTGGGATTATCTTATGCAGCGGTGGGAGAATATCGAGCCGCGATCGCAGCTTTTCGTCAAGCTTTAGAGGTTCAGCCTTATTCACTGATCAACCAAAAACTGATCCTAGAATGCACCGCTCGTCTAAGTTAATCCTGAATGTAAAGCTTTAGTCATGTCCCATAAAATATCCGTTAAATTTTATGGTAATAATTTACCAAAAATTAGGGTTTAACATGGGCAATTTCCGGTCAGCGAGTCGGGAAAATTGCTCCCTATTTTCGGCTCTATTTTCTTGATCAATGAATTCCGAGAACTTGAGTCCGAGAAGTTGAATCCGAGAACTTGAGATTAATCGATGATTTGCAGCCATCCGCGCCGAACCGCATGGAGTATGCGATCGATGGTAGACAGTTCTTCTTCACACAGGGAGGTTTTCAGCAGGGCAAACATCAGTCGTTGGCGATCGCTCGCAGTTAAACCGCCTTGACTCCAGATTTTGCTAAATAGCTTACTCACCTGAGAATAGATGAGATAACTTTGATCTGGCATCATGATCGTGACTTCAATTGACTATTCACCATATATTCTCTAATATTTTTTTAATAATTTTGGTGATTTTAAGCAGCCACCCTGGTGATTTTACGCAGTAATTTTCGTGACATAAATCCAAAGTTTATGTGATGGAGATCATTAGTTAAACTGATTTTCATCACCATTAAACCAAGACAAAATCAAAGGGAAGGGAATTATAAATAAAATATAGAAAAATAAAAAACTGAAACAAAATAAAATAAAGAGGACAAAATGACGAAAAAAGCCATAAAAACCACGCGCCGGTCTTTTTTAACCCTAAGTATGATGGCGGCTGGAGGGGCGATCGCTTGTTCTGCCTCAAGTCAACCGGAAAAATCCGCGAATGTCCCCCCCAGCAGCAACATACCTTTAACTCTGCCGGTCAACCCAACCATACCAGAACGATTATTAGGTAATACGGGGCAGTCCCTGCCGATTTTTGGCCTTGGCGGTGCTTCTCGACAAACTCCTTTGTCTAAATTGGATCAAGAATCAGCCGCCGTCAAAATTATTGAACAAGCCCTGGAATTAGGCATTCGCTATTTTGATACGGCACCAAGTTATGGGCCGAGTGAAGATTATTTAGGAAAAGTCTTGCCACCGTACCGATCGCAGATATTCCTCGCCTCGAAAACTTCTGCCCGAGATCGGGATGGGGCTTGGCGAGAATTAGAGCGATCGCTGCAACGCTTGAACTCGGACTATCTCGACCTGTGGCAACTGCACCATGTATCCTTTGACTCGGAATTAGACCAAATTTTTCAGTCTAACGGGGCGATCAAAGCGATCGAAGAAGCCAAAGCCCAAAAAATTATCCGGTTTAGCGGCATCACCGGACACCACGAACCGGATATTATTGTCAAAGGATTAGAGCGGTATCCCTTTGACACCACATTAATTCCCGTGAATGCCGCCGAACGCCATCATCCCCGTTCCTTTATTTCCCAAGTCTTACCCGTTGCCCAACGGAAAAATATTGGCGTCATTGCCATGAAAGTCCCCGCTTACGGCAAACTTTTGACCTCTGGGGTTCTCGATGGCATGGCGCAAGCAATGGGCTATAGCCTCTCTCAGCCCGGAGTGCATTGTTGTATCGTCGCCGCAGATAGTGTGGCACAGTTGGCGGCGAATGTGGCGGTTGCCCAAGGGTTTCAACCCCTGAGTCAAACCGCGATCGCCCAAATTGAACAACGCACCGCAGCCCAATGGGAAGACAACACCTTTTTCCGGGCTTGGACTTGAAACAATTTAAAGGGAATTTAAAGGGGAGGCATCGGTATAATCGGCATTCGGCGGAGCACACCGAGTCCTAAGTCTTTTTCCGAGAGCGATCGCACCTCAAACAGGCCCATCATATCTTTCAGTTGGGGATTGCCTCGGGAAGCCCCGGTTAAACCCATAGCAATTAACAATCCGCAATAGCCCTGAGTTTTTTGGCAGCGATCGTCCCACTTTTTCCGCGCCTCTTGATGAACCGGGTCATCCTCTAAAAATTCCCCAAACAAATGTAAATCACCGTTTTTGCTCTGTAAAATGCCCAGGTCATAACGCTGATCGATTCCCGGTTCCTCTCCCTGATTAAATCCAATTCCTTGAATCGGGCCGACCCGATCCAAATCGGCAATCAACTTTTTCGCCTTGGGTCGCGTGGTTTGAATCAAAATCACCGGCAACCCATCCCCATCTTGGGTCACATCAGCGGACTGATAACAACTCAACCTTTGCCGCAGTAGCTCCACAACATCCCAAGGAATCAACCCTAAACCCAAAAAAGAATTTTCCGGCACCAGGTCATCTTGTAACCGAGGCGGCGCCTCCATCTCTTCCCGTTGACGTTGAGCAATCAGACTCATTTGATAGAGTTCTTCAGACACCTCTGGCAGGGTAGCCACTTGCACCGATATTTCCCTTTTGCCCAATTCCGCTTCTGGGGGCACCGGAATTCTATAGCGACTACTTAACGTCGGAAACTCATTATCGGCCAATTTGCGGCGATAGGATTTAATAAAGCGATGCAAAGCTTCCAGGGAAACTAGGGTAATCAGTGCTTCCTCTTCATAAAGAATTGACCGCAGTCCTTCCAGGGGATGCAAATTGCCAAACGAAGGCTCAATATCTTCTACATCTGCATTCGCCAGATCGATCTCATCATCATCGTCTAATTCTTCAGCGCTTTCAAAGGTGACAAATAAACAATCTTGGGAGAGAAAAGCTTCTTCGATATCTTCCCCAGACTCTCTTTCAATGGCGCGTTGGCGAAACTGCTTCAGGGAATCCAAAGACCGATATAACAAAATGCCATAATCGAGGCCCAGCATCCCCATCACACAAATATAAATATTGTCCACATCCCACTGATTGATTTCCACTGTCAAAATTTGGTGATCTCCCAGGAATTCCCAAGGGGCATCTTGCCAAATTTGATAGCTTTTCTCTAGCAATAAGCTGGCATATTTCCGGGGTAACGCTTCCGGTCGATTATCCATCGCCTCGGAAAAACCGCGAAAGATTTCATCAATTAAAGGTAAGTCCGGGACATATTCAATATCAATGTCCAGTTCTTGCAGCACTCCCCGCAAGAAAAACTGAATTTCCCGGTCTTTGACCACAATTTTCTGCGGACGAGCCGGATTTCCGGGACTGTGAGGATGCTCCATCCCTCGCAACAACGTGCGGACAACTGCCGCAGGTCCAGTTTGTGGGGACACCACATCCATTGCTCGGACAATTCCTTGGGATCCATCCACCCACAAAATACAATCGCCGCCACCGTCTGGATTTTGTGGGTCATCTATATAGCCCATCGGTAACGGTTGAGCTAACCGACGGCGATCGCCCTCCCACACGCTGTTGGGAATTTGTGGCAGTTTTTTTAAGCGACGACGAGTGGAGCGATTCAATGCAGCCATAAATTTATAAATAAATTAACGAATTATGGAACCAGTTAGGGAATAAATCCGGGAGTTTGTAGAGGACAACAATAGACCTAGTGAGGATCTTTTTCCGCAGCAATTATCGCGATCGAGAAATATGGAGTCACATTCCTTACCTAACATCCTACAAAGTGGTTCAAAATTACAATCAGTATTATTGACGACTTCTGACGTTTTGCCTAGCCCAATGACTTGGCAACCAGCCATGACTTGGCGCCCAGCAGAGGATTTGACCCCATTCAACCATTCTGCTTTCACCCTTTTCACCATTTTCACCATTTTATCGGGTTAAGGAACCGCTTTCATTTTGACATATCGAGTCCAGTGGCACAAAGCAGCAATGGGGCTAAAATGAAAATAACTCATTATCCTATATTCAAGAAGGAGTCTTAGAACCTGATGGCAACAGCAACTCAGTCGTCGCAAAAAGGCATCCAAATGACCGAAAGCGCTCTCCAGCAGATTCAACTACTGCGTAAGCAACAAGAAAAAGACCTCTGCTTGCGTGTGGGAGTCCGTCAAGGGGGTTGCTCTGGTATGTCCTACACAATGGACTTTGAAGACGCCAGCCAAATCACCGAGAAAGACGAAGTTTACGATTACGAGGGCTTTAAGGTGGTTTGCGACCCTAAAAGTTTACTTTATCTCTATGGCCTTGTCCTGGATTATAAAAATGCCATGATTGGCGGTGGTTTCCAGTTTACCAACCCCAACGCCACCCAAACTTGTGGCTGTGGTAATTCCTTTTCGGCTTAAATCTGGTATCTTGACTGTTGGTTATTAACCGCGATCGCGGTTATCGTTATTGGTTGGTTGTTTGTTGTTGTTGGTTGTTTGTGATTGGATTTTCAAAACGAACAGCAAATAACCAATAACCAACAACCAACAACAATCAACCAATAACCAGACCAGAAAAATTATCCACGAATCGAATTATCTAATTAAAGACATGACTCAAATCGACGAACTGTTTAATGAGGGTTTACAACGCTATCAAGCGGGGGAAGACCCAGCTACCCTGATTCCTGTATTTAAAGACCTGTGCGATCGCACCCCCAAAAATAGCAATGCTTGGACTTGTTTAGCTTGGCTATACTTATTAGTCGATAAACCGAAAAATGCTTATAAAGCGGCTCAAAAAGCCGTAAAACTGAATCCTCAAGATCCACAAGCCCGGGTAAACCTAGCGGTAGCCATGCTCGACAGTGGCGAAAAAGGGGTTCGTCCGCATATTGAATTAACCCAACAACTAATCATCGCTTCCTCAGAATTGCACGATGAAGTGAAACAAAATATCGCCGATGGCTTGACCAGAAAACCGGAATGGAAAAGCTTACTTCAAGTGCAAAAATGGCTATTTTAGCCCGATAAAAACCCCTAATTTTTTCGCCGATTTTAGACAAAATCACCATTGATTTGCTCTGATTTTTTTAGACAAAAATCATCAATTGTCCATCGGAGTCTATCGAGGGATTCAAGATTCGCAAAAACATAAATAAAACATAGATAAAACACAAATTATGTATGTATGCGAATCTTGAAGGCTACTGGCTAGTTAATTGCTAGTTAACCGTTAATCATCCATTTGCCAAGGTTCAGTCACGGCATTCTCATCAAAAATCTTTTTCGGTCGTAAAACCACGATAACTTGTCCGAGAATGGGACTTTCTGGGGCAGAATCAAACCAGTTAATTTCTAATTTGTCCCCATTAGCAACTAAGAAATAACTCTGACTACTCCATTCCCGTAAAGTGCGATCGACCACCACCAAAATCTCTTCCGGTTTTCCGGGCAGTGGTTGAGGTAACTGTTCGCTAGAGCATAATATGCCCACGGGTTCACTGATATTCAAAATCACTTGCCATCCCGGTAAGGAAACCAAAGCACAAGAACCGGAAAAATTCACCACCATAAAATCGCCAGTTTTCTCTAAAATTGGCATAGCGGCAAATTCTTGGGGAGATGCATCCAGCGATCGCAACACGGGAATAATCTGAGATAAATCATCGTCAGACTCTAAGCGATAAACCGGCAACAAAGGGGCTTTCCGGGTGGGCACTACGGTAAAATCTAACAGCAATTTCTCAATTTCTTGTCGGGCTGTTTGAGAATAGGCAAACTTTAAACCCTTGGCAATTAAAACCGATCGCTGTTGCAGATCCTTTTTTTCTCGCGCAACTTTCCAATATTGATAAGCCATTGTATCCCCAGGATGGGCAGAAAATCCCGCTGGTTTTTTGGCCAAAACCGCATATTCTTTCATCGCTTTGGCCATTTCATGGGCTGCATCCACATCCAGATTTTTTTCCATCGCAAATTCTGCCGCTGTCACGCGATCGGCCTGGTTCAAAACCCGCAACTCATGCAAAACATCACTGCGTGGCCCTAAGAAATACTCAGCCACCGCTTCAGACACTTGCCCTTTAATTAAACTATCATAGACTTGGGAGGCAACGATAATTAAATTTTGCTGCTGCGGTTGAAATCCAGTTTCTTCAAAAATCTTTTGTGGCGTATAGCCAGCTTTTTTTAACTCTTGACAAGCATTTCCCCAATCTACCCAAGTTCCTTGTTTATAAATCAGGAGTTGTAATAACTCAGCGATCGTTTCTTCCGAGGGTTGAGAATTTGCCGAAGTGTCGTGAGGCATTTGAGTCATAAAACGAAGAGAAAAACAATACCTCTCTCAGTTTCTCACAGCCAGTCCTCATCCGCAGAGAAAAATTAAATCATAGGGAGCGGGGGTGTGGGGGAAAACAATTAACAATTGACAATTGACAATTGATAATTGATAATTAACAATTATCAATTATCAATTACACCCCAACCACCAGCCAGAAAATTAATTCAAATTTGACCAGTCTAAGATATTTTTATAAGTAAGGTAATACGTCAATGTCTATGAAAGTACAAAGGAAACTCCCAGGTAATTCCCGGCGAATCAGACAAATCGAAAATATTCGCGAAAGTGCTTTAGGTTTAGTCTCAACCAGGAGTTTCCCGGCAATTATTGGCACAGCGGATATGATGTTAAAGTCCGCTGGTGTAATCCTCGTGGGTTATGAGAAAATTGGCAGCGGTTATTGTACGGCAATTATCCGAGGCAAAGTAGCGGATGTGCGGTTGGCGGTGGAAGAAGGCGCCCGGGTTGCCGAACAGTTTGGCCAATTTGTTTCTAAGTCCGTGATTCCTAGACCAATGCCGAATATGGAAGTGGTGTTTCCTCTGGGGAGTCGGTTGGCAGAGTTGGCGTTTGAACAGCAAGGGTCATCCCGTTTAAGTAATCAGGCGATCGGGCTGCTGGAAACTCGCGGATTTCCGGCAATGGTCGGCGCTGCTGATGCCATGCTGAAGGCTGCCAACGTGCAAATGGCTGCTTATGAAACCATTGGGGATGGTTTATGTACGGCAATTATTCGGGGTCGCGTGGCTGATGTCGCAGTCGCGGTGGAAGCGGGGATGTATGAAGCGGAGAGGATTGGCGAATTGAATGCGGTGATGGTGATTCCTCGACCGTTGGAAGACCTAGAACATACTTTACCCATAGCAAGCTGCTGGATCGAAAAACCGGAACCGTTGCCCGTGTTAACGCCGAAAGCGCTTAAACAAGAAGTGGAAAAACAACCGTTAAAACTTCCCGAAATCGAAAAAGTTCCCTTGGCGATCGAGGAGTCAAAACCTGTTATGGAAAAGAAAAAACAATATTTAGATCGCTCAGAATTACTTTAAGGGAAAAGAAACCCCAGGGACAAGAAACCCCAGGGACAAGAAACCCCAGGGACAAGAAACCGGGTTTCTTTAGACAACCTTTGCCACCCCACCAGCCCCTACAGAGAAACCCGGTTTCTAACCCCAGGGACAAGAAACCGGGTTTCTCTAAGAAATCTCGGCCTCCCCACAGGCCCCTACATAGAAACCCGGTTTCTAACCTCTCCAGGTTTCTAGCCCCAGGGACAAGAAACCGGGTTTCTATGATGTTTTTTCGTTTGTGGCAAAGGTTAACGTTAATTACCCGGTTTCTGGGCCGCCCCAGGGACAAGAAACCGGGTTTCTTTAGACAACCTTTGCCTCCCCACCAGCCCCTACATAGAAACCCGGTTTCTAACCGCTTCAGGTGTTGGGACCCTTCGACTTCGGCAAAGAAGAAACCAGCGCAAGAAACCGGGGCAAGAAACCGGGTTTCTATGACATTTGTTTGTTGGTGGCAAAGGTTATCTAAAGAAACCCGGTTTCTGGGGTTGGTGGCAAAGGTTAACTTAAGAAACCCGGTTTCTAACGTCTCTCTCAAAAAGGAAATTATGTCAGCAAAAGTTATTTTAACCATCACCAAAGGCAACCTAGCGGGACAAAAATTTGAGTTTGATTCCCGCGCTACTTGTATTATCGGTCGGGCTGATGATTGCTATCCGAAAATACCCGATGATGAATATCATCGCACAATTTCCCGTTATCATTGTTTGCTGGATATTAACCCCCCAAATATCCGGGTGCGGGATTTTGGCAGCAAAAATGGCACGTTTGTCAATGACCAAAAAATTGGCCAACGAGAAGCACATCACAGCCCCGAAGAAGGAGCAAAAATCAAGTTTCCTGAATATGACTTAAATCCCGGAGATAAAATTAAACTCAGTAATACGATTTTTTCGGTAGATATTGTCTCCGACCCGGAATTTTTACCAACCCCGAATGTAGATAAAGTGCCACTTTATCGTGCTACAGTTCATTCGCCAAAACCGAATTTATGGGACTGGTTAAAAGGTTTATTAAAGCGGGCAAAAGCTGGTGAGGAAAATTTAAGGTCGATTAAACATTATACCCTATTGCGTAAATTGGGTGAAGGTGGTTTTGGGGAAGTTTATTTAGCCAAAAATGAGCAAACCGGGGAAGAAGTTGCCCTTAAAATCATGTTACCGCAAGTCGCAGCCAGTCCCCGCGCCGTGGAAATGTTTCAGCGAGAAATTGAAAATACTAGGGTGTTAAATCATCCCAATATTGTCAAACTAAAAGATGCGGGTTTTGCCGATGGCAATTTCTTTTTTACTTTAGAATATTGTAATGGTGGCAATGTTTGTGATTTGATGCAACAACTTGGCCGAACTTTATCAATTGATGAAGCTTTGACAATTACTCGACAAGTTTTGGATGGGTTAATTTATGCTCATCAAGCGGAAATTCCGGCGGTAAAATTGGCCGGTGGTGGTTTTGGTAAAGGTCGCGGTCTGGTGCATCGGGATATTAAGCCGCCGAATATTTTTTTAGTGCATGAAGGGGGAAAATTTCAGGCCAAAATCGGCGATTATGGGTTATCAAAAGCGTTTGATTTGGCGGGGTTAAGTGGCTTTACCATGAGTGGTGATAAAGCAGGTTCTCCGGCGTTTATGCCCCGGCAACAAGTGATTGATTTTAAGTATGCAGATCCGGCGGTTGATGTGTGGGCTGTGGCGGCTTGTTTGTATTTTATGTTAACAGGTTTTATTCCCCGCGATTTGAGTGGGCAAGACCCATTTTTGGCGGTGTTGAAAAATAATCCGGTGCCCATTCGCGATCGCGCTTCCTGGATTCCCGAATCTTTGGCCAAAATCATAGATCGCGCCTTATTAGATCAACCAGAATTATATTATAAAACGGCGGCAGAATTTAAAGGGGCGATCGAAAAAGCAACCTAACCCCAGGGACAAGAAACCAGGGACACAGGGACAAGAAACCGGGTTTCTTTAGACAACCCTTGTCACCCCACCGGCCCTTAGATAGAAACCCGGTTTCTAACCTCTCCCGGTTTCTCACCGCCCCAGGGACAAGAAACCGGGTTTCTTTAGACAACCCTTGTCACCCCACCGGCCCTTACATAGAAACCCGGTTTCTAACCGCTTCAGGTGTTGGGACCCCTTGACTTCGGCAAACCAGAAACCGGGGCAAGAAACCGGGTTTCTATGATATTTGTTCGTTGGTGGCAAAGGTTAACTTAAGAAACCCGGTTTCTGGGGTTGGTGGCAAAGGTTGACGCAAGAAACCCGGTTTCTGGGCCGCTTCAGGTTTTGGGGTTAACTGACTTCGGCAAAGAAGAAACCGGGTTTCTATGATGTTTTTTCCTTGGTGGCAAAGGTTGACGCAAGAAACCCGGTTTCTGGGGCTATTCTTCAAAAGTTAAATCCTCGCTTATATTCTCCATATTTACATCTTCTAAAAAATCCCGATAAGCATCCGCTGAAACCAACTCCAATCCATCCAATTTCGGCAAACTACCCCGACGCAAATCAACATATTCTTGATAACTGGAAAACTCCCAATCCTCTGCTTTCTCCACTAAATTAGCCTCGACGGGATTTAAGTGAATATAACGAGTTAGATTTAATAAATATTCGTCTTTATCTACATGAATCGCCTGAAACCGTCCTTGAAATAGTGACCCTACCCTTTTATACCGTTGATTAATCGCCTTAGCATAAGACAAAGTAAATGCCTGCATCAGCTTAGAAAAATTTTCAGTGTTCAGATAGACTAATAAATGATAGTGATTGGGCATCAAACAATACGCAATAATATCCACGCCGCGATGCATCAAATGGGTTCTTAATTGGCGTAAAAAATAAGTATAGTTATCTTGTTCAAAGAAGATTAGCTGACGGTTATTACCTCGGTTATAAACATGGTAATAATTACCCGCTTGAAAGATAACTTCGCGACGTGGCATATCAGGATTTAGGATAAGAAAACCGAGAAAAATTATCGCATCAAACCGGGTTTCTTGTCCAGGGGCGCAGAAACCTGGGGCGGTGGGAAACCTGGAGGGGTTAGAAACCGGGTTTCTATGGAGGGGTCGGTGGGGTGGCAGAGGTTTCTTAGAGAAACCCGGTTTCTTGTCCAGGGGCGCAGAAACCGGGTTTCTTTCGACCATCGAAAGCCACCAACGAACAAATGTCATAGAAACCCGGTTTCTTGGAAAGCCGAAGTCGAAAGGCCTCAACACCTGAAGCGGTTAGAAACCGGGTTTCTATGGAGGGGCCGGTGGGGTGGCAGAGGTTGACTTAAGAAACCGGGTTTCTTGCCCCTGCATTAATACTTGATTTTTTAGTCAACATAAGATTGATTTTTTAGTCAACATAATTGTTCTTAAAACTTTACAAAACTTTACAAAAAAAAAAAAAGGCGCTTCGCGCCAAAAGGGAAAAAGAGAAAAAGAGTAGAGGGAAATTAAGTTCTCGGCAGGGAGATCCCAATACGGAAGCCAATAATGAGATACCGATAGCCCGGATCGAGGTAGTAACGATGCGCCGAACGGCAAGCCCTGGGACCGTCGAACCAGAATCCGCCACGCAACAGCTTATTATTTTTATGGGTAAAAATTTCTTTCAACCAATGGATCCAATTACGCTCAAAATGATAATCATTATCATTCTCATTTAGCCACGCCAAACCATTAGTCGGGGCGCCAGTATAGCTGTCGTGCCAATCGTCTAAACACCACTCCCAAACATTCCCGTGGATGTCATACAAGCCAAAAGCATTGGCGTGTTGAAAATGACCGACGGGAGTAGTTTTTTCGCGGTAAACGCCTTTAGCACCTGAGCCATAGGTATAATTGCCATCATAGTTGGCCAGGTCGGTTGTCAGGGTTTCGCCGATGTGAAAGGCTGTGGTCGTTCCGGCTCGTGCCGCATATTCCCACTCAGCTTCACTGGGCAAGCGATAGTTTTTCTCAGTTTTTTGACTTAACCGCGCACAAAATTCGATGCAGTCATACCATGAAACACATTCAACGGGAAGATTTTCTCCTTTAAAATATGACGGGTTGGGGTCGAGGTCTATTTGCAGCTTGGGAAAACTGGCCACTTGCCGCCATTGGGCTTGGGTCACGGGATATTTGCCCATCAGGAAAGGTTTGATGGTGACTTGATGCTGCGGCTTTTCATCATCATATCCTTCACCAGCAGGGGAACCCATCATAAATGTACCCCCAGGAATATAAACCATTTCCAGGGTGATGCCATTGCCCAGGTCGGTGATGATTTGTTTCGCTTGCCCTTGACTGCGGCTGATTTCTTTCCCCTGGGCGTTGACTTTGACGATGTTAAAGGTAAAGGTGGTAAAAGGACCTAGTAATTTTAACCACTCAGCGACGGACTGGGGACGGTTTGCGGCTTCTAGTTCCAAGCCTTTGAGAATGGCGGCATTTTCCCAGTCAGGGATTTGCGGATTATGCTGTTTCGGTTCCGGCAAGGGAAGTTTCAACTCATCCCGAAAATTAGCGGGGATCGGGCTTTTACCTGTCCGCAAATTATATAGCGTAGCGGCCAAAGCATAGACATCAGTATAGGGACCGAATTTTCCTTGCCGTTTATATTGCTCAATGGGAGCATAACACTCGGTTCTGGAGTTGGTCATGGTGCCGGTTTGTCCGTAGGCAAACTGTCTGGCTAACCCAAAGTCAATTAACACCGCGCTACTATCACTACGGCGCAACATTATATTTTGGGGTTTAATGTCCCGGTGTAATAATTCTTGGCTATGTACCAAAGTCAAAGCCGCCCCAATTTGCTCCATAATTTTTAGGGCTTGCTGGTGGGACATGGGGCCATTGTCTTCTACGAATTCCGCTAAGTTCTGCCCTTGGATATATTCCATGACCATACCCATGAGTCCTTGATGTTCCACCACTTCATACACTTGGACAATGTGGGGATGATGACATCTTGCCAGCCGTAATGCTTCGTTGACAAAACTGACCTGGAGGCTGGTAAATTCGGCGATGGTTTTGTTGGTTTGTTGTTGGGTGTTGAGGGTTTTGATGGCGAAGGTTTTGCCGCTTTTGTCTTTAGCGGTGTAGGTGCTGCCGAAGCCACCGCCTCCGAGGATGCCGGTGATGGTGTATTTGCCTTTGTCGAGTTGCTGGTTGGGTTGCCAGATGACGGGTTGCCAGATTTGGGTCATGGGAGTGAGAAACCGGGCTTGTTTAGATCAGCTTTGCCACATAGTCTAGAGTAGCATAGAAGGGACAAGAAACCGGGTTTCTTAAGTTAACCTTTGCCACCCCACAGGCCCCTACATAGAAACCCGGTTTCTAACCTCTCCCGGCTTCCCACCGCCCCAGGGACAAGAAACCGGGTTTCTTAAGTTAACCTTTGCCACCCCACAGGCCCCTACATAGAAACCCGGTTTCTAACCTCTCCCGGCTTCCCACCGCCCCAGGGACAAGAAACCGGGTTTCTTAAGTTAACCTTTGCCACCCCACAGGCCCTTACATAGAAACCCGGTTTCT